>JAAYNW010000031.1 GCA_012520655.1 Clostridiales bacterium
ACCCTAAAAAACCTTATTTACAGAAAAACTTTCACAGACTCTTTAATAGTATTTGACCGAGACAGCTGGAGATTTGAACATTCACTTATGAAGAATTCAGCAACTAACTAACCATGAAGGGTGTTACACTTTTGCATTGCATTTTGTTACACTTTTCTATTGCAAAAAACATGATAAAAAACAAAGTTTCGCACTGTAATCTCCAATAAGAGATTAATACAACAGAAAACCAATACCATAGTGCGTGAGAAATAAAACGCATTAAATAAGTACAAAATCATACTAAAAGTTATTACTCCTGTCAAGTTGGCTAAAAATATATTCCGTACCTCCCAATGATGCCCATGAACATATTTTGTTGTATAAGCTTTAAATATATAATATAAAATCAGATAACTTGGTACAATAAATACCAATGCAAACATATACACAAAAAAAGATAAATGTAAAGTTTCTCCTTCACGAAAAACACTTGAAAAACATAAGCAATAGGATAAAATATAAGCAATAATCAATACAATTATATCTAAAAACAGATGCATTTTATCAAAATATTTTTGATTACTTTTCTCTTTTTCATCCAACTCTACATATGAACTTATAATGTCATTTGCTATCTGTTTTACATCGCCTAAACCGGAAACCGCATCCTCCTCCGATATACCGCTTTCCATTTTATCCAATATTATCTCTTCAAAGTCATTAAGGTACTTATCGCGTTCTTCCTTCGTTAAAGATCTTAGTTCACGGTTCAATTCCTTTAAAAACTGCTTCTTCATTCTCTTCTACCCGCTTCCCGATAAAATCTAAAATTTTAACTATCTGTTGTCTTTCATGACGAAACGCATTTAAATATATTTGCCCTTCATCCGATAAATGAAAATATTTCCTTAACCGATGATTATATTCTTCTGTATATGAGGTCACATTACCCGCTTTTTCCATTCTTCGTAATATAGGATACAAAGTTGACTCTGAAATCTCAACATGAGTCGAAATATCCTTTATAATCTTATACCCATAGGAATCTTGCTTCTCTAAAACAGCCAAAACACAAAATTCCAACAATCCTTTTCTTAATTGTGCATCCACTTTATAACTCCTTATATATAATACTATACATTGCATAGTATTAACTGTCAATATAATATCTAAACATAAAATTTTGCTGTTTAAGGTTTTATTACATTGGGATGTCAAAAATCCTTTCTGCCAATTTCATTAGCCAATATGCACCAAGTTGAAAGAACGAGTGCCACTTATAGAAATGTATTAGAAGTTCTTTCTCTGATTATTTGGGCTATAGAAGCAAACAAAGCTGTTTGAGCGAAGCGAGTTCTTTGTTTGCTTCTATGTTCAGCGCAAATAGACAGAGAAATAGAACTTCTTATACATTGGAGTGTGGGGCAGGAGTCTTTCAACTTGGTGCATATTGGCCTATACATTTTTAAACGAGACTTTTGACACTCTAATCCTGATAATCCTTAAATTGCAAAAGGAAGCTTTTGATCTATATTACCAAAAGCTTCCTTTACGTTTTTAATTAAAAATCCTTTTTTTATACCTGAGTCACATCTTTCATGGAGAAGCTGACTCTTCCCATTTTATCTTTTCCAAGGCATACTACCGTTACCTTATCTCCAAGGGTAAGCACATCTTCCACATGATTGATTCTTTCTTTTGCAATCTTGGAAATATGAACCATTCCCTCTTTGCCCGGTGCAAACTCGATGAATGCTCCGAATTCTTTTATGCTGACAACAGTTCCTTTAAATATCTGTCCTTCTTCAAAATCTGTTGTAATAATTTTAATTAATTCAACTGCTTTATCCATCATTTCTGCATCGGTACCGCATACTGATACTTTTCCGTCATCAGTAATATCGATTTTAACACCGGTACGTGCAATAATCTCATTGATAGTCTTGCCGCGCTGACCGACTACATCGCCGATTTTTTCCGGATCAATCTGGATGGAGATAATCTTAGGAGCATACTGCCCTACTTCTTTTCTCGGCTCCGCGATAGCAGGAATCATTACTTCATTTAATATATATTCCCTAGCCTCTTTCGTCTTGCGAATTGCTTCTTCTACAATGGGTCTTGTGAGACCATGAATTTTGATATCCATTTGGATAGCTGTGATTCCATCATGCGTACCCGCTACCTTGAAATCCATATCTCCGAAGAAATCTTCCAGTCCCTGAATATCTGTAAGAACAATATAGTCTTCGTCGTTCTCTCCTGTTACAAGACCACAGGATATACCTGCAACCGGTTTGCGAATCGGTACACCTGCAGCCATAAGCGACATCGTGGATGCGCAGATGGAAGCCTGGGAGGTGGAACCGTTGGATTCAAATGTCTCTGATACCGTACGGATTGCATACGGGAACTCTTCTTCTGTAGGAAGTACCGGAACAAGCGCTTTCTCTGCCAAAGCGCCATGTCCTATCTCACGGCGTCCGGGGCCTCTGCTGGGCTTCGTCTCACCTACCGAATAGGAGGGGAAATTATAATGGTGCATATATCTTTTATTTACTTCATTTTCATCCAAACCATCAATTCTCTGCATGTCGGACAGCGGTGCCAAAGTCGTTACTGTACAGATTTGAGTCTGTCCGCGCGTGAACATTGCGGAGCCATGCACTCTGGGAATCAAATCAATTTCAGCAGCAAGGGGTCTGATTTGAGTAATTTCACGGCCATCAGGACGTTTATGATCTTTCAAAATCATCTTGCGTACAGTCTTCTTCTCATATTGATAAATCGCTTCGCCTAAGATTGCAAGCCATTCCTCTTTTTCCGCAAAGGCCTCTTCTAATCTTTCGGTAATTTTTCTTATATTATCTTCGCGTATCTGTTTTTCATCCGTAAATACCGCCTTTTCCATTTCTTCCGGAGTCACGATTTCTTTCATGGATTCGAACATCTCGGCCGGTACTGCACAGCTTGTATATTCGTGCTTTGCTTTGCCTACTTCAGCAACTATCTGGTTGATAAATGCAATTAATGTTTGGTTAATCTCATGCGCAACATAAATCGCTTCAATCATTTTATCTTCAGGCACTTCATTTGCTCCGGCTTCAATCATAATGACTTTTTCGCTTGTAGAGGCTACCGTCAAGTTAAGATCGCCTATTTTCCACTCCTCCTGAGAAGGATTAATGATAAATTTACCGTCTATCATACCTACCTGAGTCGTCGCACACGGTCCGTCAAAAGGAATATCCGAAATACATGTAGCGATTGCAGAACCGATCATGGCTACAAGCTCAGGGCGGCAGGCCGGGTCTACGGACATTACCATATTATTGAGCGTAACATCATTTCTGTAATCCTTGGGAAAAAGCGGACGCATCGGTCTGTCGATAACGCGGCTTGTCAAAATAGCGTTCTCAGAAGCTTTCCCTTCTCTCTTGTTAAATCCTCCGGGAATCTTTCCTACAGCGTATAATTTTTCTTCATATTCTACGCTTAAAGGGAAGAAGTCGATTCCTTCTCTCGGCTTATCGGAAGCCGTAGCCGTACAAAGCACGGTGGTCTCACCATACTGCATGAATGCACAGCCATTTGCCTGCTTGCCGACTCTGCCGATATCGACGCGAAGCGTTCTGCCTGCAATATCCATTGTAAAAGTTTTGTAATTTTTTTCCATTTACTCTTTTCTCCTTTTTTATATTAAAAGGCAAGAGATACCGAAACTACTGATGTATCCTCGATATATTCCAATTACACGCCAATCGAATACACATCAGTGGTCTCGGAGTATCCCCTCCGCCTTTCGTTAACAATGCTCACTTTACGTATAAAAAGACGGACACCTCAACTTCTCAGTCTGCATCCGCCTTTTTCCATTTACTAATTACTTTCTGATTCCAAGCTTTTCAATTAAAGAACGGTATTTCTCGATATCTGTTTTCTTCAAATAACCAAGCAAACCACGTCTCTGTCCAACCATCTTAAGAAGACCTCTTCTTGAATGATGATCTTTCGGATTGTTCTTTAAATGCTCTGTAAGTTCCTGAATTCTCGCTGTAAGTACCGCAATCTGTACTTCCGGTGAACCTGTATCTCCTTCTGTTCTACCGAATTCTTTAATAATTGATGTTTTCTTTTCCTTTGAAATCATTTGATTTCCTCCTTCTTTTCTTAACGCCGTATACTAAGACAGGGTCGGAGTTGTCCCATATCTGAGCACCGGTTTAATATCATACTTTACTATTTTATCACATCTTTTTATTAGTGTAAACACTTGAAATTAATCTTTTGGCAAAACGCGTACTATCTTTGCCGGCGTTCTATAATTATATTTTGAGATTTTAATCCCTGTCTTCGGGCTGCTTGCATGCACTACCTGACCGCCGCCTATATATAATGCCACATGATTGATATTCCCGCCCTTTGCATAGAAAATCAAGTCACCGGGCTGCGCTTCAGATATGGATATCTTAGTTCCCACCCCAGCTTGCGAGCCTGAGCTTCTGGGAAGCGAAATACCGAAATTTTTGAATACGCTGAGTACGAACCCTGAGCAATCCGCTCCTTTCGTCAGACTCGTACCTCCCCATACATAAGGATTTCCTACAAATTGCTTTGCGTATTGGCACAAATCCACCCTAATATCGGATACTCCCTGTCCATATAGAAGCTCAGTCATCGTAATCGCTGTCTTCAGTTTTTCTTCTACTTGGACATACTCTGCAGCAACATAATTTTCTTCATCATCAATTAAAATCTTTACCCAGTCATCGTTTACTTCTACGACATCCAGTTCTTCCCCTTGCGGAACCATCGTAATTACTTCACATTCCGTATTCGGCTGCTCTCTGACCTTCAAGCTGTCCGTGTTAACAACCGCAACCACAGCCATCGCTTCGTTTGCACGTTTTTTTGCTTTCCATCCATTGAGCAGGAATTCACTCTTCACATAACCTTCCACTTTTCCCGACTTAATGAATGTCCATTCTCCTTCATTTCTGACAATTTCACATGCCGCGTCTTTCGGAAGCTTTCCGATAAGCTTTCCATCCTCCTGCGGCGTTTTCCTTATATTTAAGTTATTGTCCACATTAGATATACCGAGATTTGTATAGCCCCATAGAGCTCCTTCGGCTTCGTCTGCCGTAGCGATATACTCCTCCTGTGTCTTTTCCGATTCAAACAAAACACCAGCTCCCACAGGTTCTGCTATTGATTCTTTAATTGAATCCATACTAGAAATTGTTTCCGGTTTTAAGGGATTCAGTACCTCTATATTTTCTGCTATCGTATATTTCCCATATACATCTTCATTTACAGCCTGCCAAGCCTCTTTCGACACAAACAGGTTCTCTAACATCTTATCGCCCGATACTGCATATACCGGCATATTCTGAAGAAGAATCATTCCGGTAATACACATACTCGCAACTCCCGCCAACCTATATTTCATGAAAACCTCCGTGACATATTACAAAATTATTACATATATTACAGGATTATTATAGCAACAGAGGATAGTACTGTCAAATAAAAAAAAGCGGAAAACGTTGGAAGTGTTCGCGCTTTTTCTACATTTTTATAACTATATTTTCATACAATACAAACTAAAAATGAAACTTTTTCCCATCTTCAATATCTTGCATCATCTGTTCCCTCAGAGCATCTTTCCCATCGAACTTTTTCTCCGATCTCTTAAAGGAAAGTAGTTTTACTGTCATCTCTTCCCCATAGATGTCTTCATCGAAATCATAAATAAAGGTTTCCGCACCTAACTGCTTTTCTTCGCTTACCGAAGGATTATATCCGATATTCGTTATTCCGCAATATTTCCTGTTCTTTAAATATACTTCGGAATAATAGACTCCGTTTGGAGGCAACAGCTTATTTGTCGGAGGCAACAGGTTTGCTGTGGGCATCCCGATTGTCCTGCCGAATCGACTGCCGTGCGCCACCATCCCGCTGACGCCGTAAGGCGCTCCGAGAAGCTTTGATACATTCTCCATGTGCCCTTTTTCTAATTCTTCTCTAACATAAGTAGAACTGATTTCCCTTCCGTTAAAATACACCTTATCAATAATCTGTACCTGATATCCAAGACGGTCTGCCATGGAGTGAAGAAGCATATAATTCCCGGCTCCTTTATTACCAAAAGAGACATCCGGTCCTGCCGCTATGTATTCGGCATGTATTTTTTTCACAAGAACATCGGTTATAAAATCCTCCGGCAATATTGATGCAGTTTGTTCATTTAACGGAAATTCTATCAATATATCGATTCCCATCCGTTCAAACGCCGTTCGCTTTTCGCCTTTGGTCATCAATTCCCTATCATCTGCTTTTCCGAAGAGCACGGCAGGGGGCGTTTCAAAAGTAAAGACAACTGCTTGTTGTCCTTGCTCCTTTTGCTCCAATACATGGCGCAGCAATTTCTGATGCCCCAGATGGATGCCGTCAAACTTACCTATGGAAACCGCGCTCTTTTTACTTAACTCAAATTCTGTTGTTCCCTGAATAATTTGCATTTTACTCTATTTCTCCATAAACATTTTCACAGGTTTAAAACGTTCTTCCTGCAAACAATATTCAAATATACCGTAAAACTTCCCATCATCATTATACACTCTGACCGGCTCTTTATCGTTATACGAACCTTTCTCAATAGTCATACCGGCGTAAAATGAGTTTCCGTTGTCAATCAGCTTCCGAAACTTTGCCTGTACCGCCACTGCCCGATAATCTAAAAAGACCTCCTCCACCGGAAGGATATATCGTTCGATGATGTCCTCCTTTACAGCCTCTTCTATTTGAGACAACCGCAAAGACTTCTCTAAGGCAAACTCTCCCACACGTGTCCGTTCCAAACGAGTCATCACGGCTCCGCATTCCAGTTTCTGTCCTATATCATGACACAAAGTTCTGATATATGTCCCTTTGGAACAACCTACTGTCATTTCCACTTCGGGAAGCTCTAATTTCTCTATTGTTATATAGTCAATCCGTACCGGCCTTGCCTTACGTTCTACTTCTTTTCCTTCCCTCGCAAGCTGATACAGTTTCTTTCCATCCACTTTAATTGCCGAATACATCGGAGGAATCTGTTCATATACGCCCACAAAAGACCTGATAACAGCTTCTGTCTGCGGCGCTGTCACGTTCACCCTTTTTTCCGAAAGCAGTTTTCCCGAAATGTCCTGTGTATCCGTCACTTTTCCCAGCATAAATTCCGCACGGTATTCCTTGCTCATATCAGTAAGCATATCGCATAACTTTGTTCCGCTTCCAAGGCAGACAGGAAGTACACCGACCGCATCCGGATCGAGCGTCCCCGTATGCCCTATCTTTTTCTGCTTCAATATTCCGCGGAGTTTCGCGACTACATCATGGGAGGTAAAGCCGGCTTCTTTATATACGTTTATTATTCCGTTATACATCTTCCCTCTCCGAAGTTTTATGTTTATCTCTGGATTTATTCTTTTATTTTACATTGTTCTGCAGCTGTTTCTCAATATGTAGCGACAGGTTATTAACTACATCGTGAAATGTGCCGTTCATCGTACATCCCGCAGCACGCACATGACCGCCACCGCCAAAAAATACTGCAATTTCAGCTACATTTACCAGTCCTTTAGATCTCAGGCTTACCTTGTATTCCATAACACCTGTCTGATACATAAAGATGGTACACTCCGCATCTTTTGTATGATTCAGCTGGCTCACGATACCTTCCAAATCTTTGGAATCAGCATGGTAAAAATCAAGAGTTTTTTGGTGAATTACACTGACAATACATTTTCCATCCATAAAAACGATACTCTCCAGCAAGGCTCGCCCTAACAGAAGCGTCTGTACATAAGACTTCTCATAAAAAGTCTTCTCTATAATTTCCGAAAAATCAAATTTAAAAGAAATTAACTTAGCGGCAATCATCAATGCATCCGGAGTCGTATTGGAATAGTTGAACACTCCTGTATCATGAATAATACCGATGTAAATCGATTTAGCAATTTCAGCGTCTATCTTCTCTTCGTCCAATACCTTGTAGACAAGCTCACTTGTAGAGCTTGCGTTCGCGTCGATATAATTCACACTTCCGCAGCCTTTATTGCTGATATGGTGGTCTATATTTATCGTCTTTACAGCATTATCAAAAAATTCCTCCGCTTCTCCCATACGTTCTTTTACCGTATCAAGAGCAATAAAGACATCAAACTTCTCCACTTTCGTCTTGAAGTCCGTATGAATCTCTTCAATATCTTTAATACAGCCAAAAGCCTCCGGCGGCTGTTCCAAAAAAACTTCCACAACCGCCTTCGGAAACTCCTTCTTTAAATACATATATAATGCCATACAGGAGCCGACGCAATCTCCGTCAGGTCTGATATGTCCGCTGATTCCAATGGTCTGCACTCCCTTTAATTCTTCTGAAATTTTCATCGTCTGCCCCCTTTCCCCGTTATTAACGGCAGTCAATACATTATTTGTTATTCGTCCTCACTTCTCCCTTTATTTACTTCGTCAATCAGCTTAGACATGTTTACGCCGTAAGCGATGGATTGATCTATAATAAAAGTGATTTCCGGCGTATTTCTTAGATTAATTTCTTTTGCAAGCTGATTTTTTATATAGCCGGTCGCACTCTTCAACCCTTCCAGCGTACTCTTTTGCGCATCTTCTTCTCCCCATACGCTAATCCATGCTTTGCATGTTTTAAGGTCGGGAGATACCTCAACAGATACAACAGAGGTAAGTGGGCTGATACGCGGATCTTTGATTCCGCCGCGTATAATTTCAGCCAAAGCTCTCTGCACTTCCCCGTTGATCCGCGTATTTTTTAAACTATTTTTTCTCATATTATCTTCCATTCCTGCTTAGGCTCATACCCTCACATAATTGAAAAATCCTTAGCGGGGCACTTCTACCATTATATAAGCTTCTACGATATCCAATTCCTGCATCTGGTCAAAACCGTCAAATACAAGACCGCATTCGAATCCGGCTTTCACTTCTTTGACATCATCCTTGAATCTCTTAAGAGAAGCAAGCTCCCCTTCATATACCAGCTCTCCAGCTCTTGTAACGCGGACCTTACAATCTCTGCGGAATGTACCATCCAATACATAGGAACCTGCAATATTACCGATTGCAGACGCTTTGAATATCTGGCGCACTTCCGCATGCCCGATAACTTTCTCTTCGAATACAGGATCTAACATTCCCTTCATCGCCGCTTCAATATCTTCAATCGCTTGATAGATAACTTTGTAAAGCCTAATATCTACGCCTTCCCTTTCCGAAATGGTTTTAGCCATAGCATCCGGTCTGACATTGAAGCCTATAATAATCGCCTGTGATGCCGACGCCAACGATACATCCGATTCATTGATGGCACCTACGCCGCCATGAATACATTTTACTATCACTTCATCATTGGATAATTTGAGAAGGCTTTGTTTTACCGCCTCCACACTTCCTTGCACATCGGCTTTTACAATCAAGTTAAGTTCTTTTAAGTTACCTGCCTGAATCTTTGTAAAGAGATCATCAAGAGACATCTTAGCCTTAGTATCTTCAAGCATCTTCTCTTTATTCTGTGCAAGGTAAGTTTCCGCATAAGTCTTTGCGGTTTTATCGCTTTCATGCGCAATGAATACTTCGCCTGCACTAGGTACATCGGAAAGGCCTAAGATTTCAACAGGTGTGGAAGGAAGAGCTTCTTTTACTCTTCTTCCCTTATCATCAATCATTGCTCTAACTTTGCCGTGACTCGCACCTGCGGAAATAAAATCTCCCACGTGCAGCGTACCTTTCTGCACGAGTACAGTGGCAACCGGGCCTCTTCCTTTATCCAATTCTGCTTCAATAACGAGACCTCTTGCACGTCTTGCAGGATTTGCTTTAAGCTCCAATATCTCTGCAGTAAGTAGAATTGTTTCCAGCAAGGTATCAATGCCTTCTCCTGACTTTGCGGAAACAGGCACGAATTCCGTCGTTCCGCCCCAATCCACCGGGATTAACTCATATTCTGTCATTTCCTGCTTCACGCGGTCCAAATTCGCATTCGGTTTATCTATCTTATTGACAGCTACAATAATTTCAATACCGGCCGCTTTGGCATGATTGATTGCCTCCACAGTCTGAGGCATTACGCCATCATCCGCTGCAACTACGAGAATTGCAATGTCCGTAGAGTTGGCTCCGCGCATACGCATTGCCGTAAAAGCCTCGTGCCCCGGCGTGTCGAGAAACGTAATTTTCTGGTCATTTACATTGACTGTATACGCACCTATATGCTGCGTAATACCGCCGGCTTCTTTATCCGTAACATTTGTTTTACGAATGGCATCGAGCAGGGAAGTCTTACCGTGGTCAACGTGACCCATAACGCATATAACAGGAGGTCTTGCGGTCAATTCTTCCTCATTCTCTTCTTCTTCCTTTAATAATTCCTCAATAACGTCAACTTTAACTTCCTTTTCACAAATAATCTCGTAATCAATTGCGATATTTTCTGCTTCTTCAAAAGAAAGCTCCGAGTTTACCGTTACAATCTGTCCTTGTAAAAACAGTTTTTTAATGATGGAAGACGGCTGCATTTTCATCTTGTCCGCCAGTTCTTTTATCGTTATGGAATCCGGAACGGTAATTACTTTGATTTGCTCTTCCTTCGTTTCTTCTATTTTCTTTTCCGGTTTTACGAATTTTCCGGCCTTATTTTTATTCAGAACTTTTGAATCATCTTCATAAATCAAATCTTTTTTGGAGCGTTTATCTTTTTCCTGATTGATTCTGCGTTTTTCTTCATCTCTGTGCTTTTCTGTGTCTTTTACCGGACTTTCCGGCACGAACCCTTTGGCAGATGTAGGTTTTCTGAACTTATTGTCCGCCCCTGCATTACTTCTGCCAGCGCTCTCGTTATTATTATAAGGTCTGTTAGGCCTTGTATTAGAAGAATAATTATTCCTATCCCCTTGATTCCCTTCATAAGCAGGGCGAGTCGTTCTCTGGATATCATTTCTGTTGTCACTTCGGCTTTCATTTCTATTGTTATTATTTGATCTGTTATTATTATATGGCCTATTGCTATCTGGTCTGTTGTTATTATACGGCCTATTATTGTTATTATCCGATCTATTTTTATATGGCCTATTATTGTTATTATCCGACCTGTTGCTATTATACTGTCTATTGTTATCCGTTCTGTTATTATCGATGCTTCTTTGAGCAGAAGTACCATTATTCTTGTTATCCTGATATCTGTTCTTATCAGGCTCTTTTGTATGCTCCATCCTTGTGCCCATTGCTCCCGTATCAATTTTTTCCGCAGTTGCTTGTTTTTCTGCCGCAGAGGCTGTTTCTTGTGTCGGCTTCATTTCTCTTTTAGGCAGGTTAGTAGTTGATACCATCGTTACGGGCGGCGTCGGTGAAGGAGGCGTCAACGGCTTTACCGGACGGTAAGGCTCCGGTGCCTTTCTTTGATTGGAATTTACTGAATTATTGTTCCCCATTGCAGAAGCAGACTTTCTTTCATCACTCTGCTGCTGGGGTCTTTGCCCCGGCATCTTGCTATTATGAGGGTTGCTCACAAAAATTATCTTTTTCTTTTTCTTAGGTACATCTGCCACTGCTTTATCCTTCTCTACCTCTACCGTTCCCTGCTTCGTCGCTTCAGCCCTCTCTTTCCCAAATTGCTTTCTTATAAGCTCTATCGCACTATCTTCAATGGAACTTTGTGGTGCTTTCACTTCTATTCCCTTTTCTTGTAGAAAAGCGATAATTTCTTTGCTCTGTTTATCTAGTTCCTTCGCAAGTTCATGTACTTTCATTTTCGCCATGCTTACTACCTCCGTTTTATTCTTCTGATGCTTCCAAATGCTTCCTTATGGATCCTGCAAATCCATTATCCGTTATTGCTAATGAAGATCTCACTTCTTTACCCATGGCGTGCCCTAATTCTTCTTTCGTCCCATATTGAAAAAACGGCACATTATAAAAGTCACACATATTGCGAAACATTTTTATGGTATTATCGGAAGCGTCACAGCTCACTATTACCAATACTGCGCTTCCCGTCTTCACTGCTTTTTCTGTTGCTATCTCTCCGCTCACTACATTTCTGGATCTGGCAGCAAGGCCTAGTAATGAATATATTTTATTCATTCTCCCATAAACTCCTTCTCCAGCTTTTCATAAACTTCATCTGGAATGCTCATTTTGAAAGACCGCTCAAGTCCTTTATTCTTCCTTGCCTTTTTCAGGCATTCTTCCGAAATACAAACATAAGCGCCTCTTCCGTTTTTTTTGCCTGTTACATCGAGAACAATTTCATCTTCTGCGGTTTTGAGTACTCTCATCATTTCTTTCTTGCTTTTCATTTCACCGCATCCAACGCATTGTCTCAAAGGGATTTTTTTTGTCATATCTTACCCTCTTTCAGCATATAAAATCAATTTGATGCCATAAATAATCTATTCTTCTGCCGGAACCTCTTCCATTCCGCCTTCTTCTACATATTCGCTGTCGTACTCTTCATCATATTCTTCGTCATACTCGTCATATTCATCCGCATAATCCTCATAACGGAATCCCGGAGCATCTTTTGCCTGTGTTTCACTCTTAATATCTATTTTATACCCTGTCAGCCTTGCCGCCAGCCTTGCATTCTGCCCTTCTTTGCCGATTGCCAGAGACAATTGATAATCCGGTACTACAACTTTCGCTGTCTTTTCATCCGGATCAGCAAATACCGCAACGATTTTCGCCGGTGATAAAGCGTTTTGAATAAGGTTTCCGGGATTTTCATCCCAATTAATAATATCGATCTTTTCTCCGCGAAGTTCTTCCACAATGGCATTTACCCTTGCACCGTTAATACCGACACAAGCCCCAACTGCATCTACGTTAGGATTATTGGACCAAACCGCCATTTTCGTTCTGCTTCCCGATTCCCTCGCTATACTCTTAATTTCAACCGTGCCGTCTTTAATCTCCGTTACTTCCGACTCAAACAGTCGTTTTACCAACTCGGGATGTGTACGACTAACCAAAATTCTCGGTCCTTTCGGCGTATTCTTAACTTCCAAAATATATACTTTAACTCTTTCTGTCGGTTTAAAGATTTCTCCCTTTACCTGCTCGCTCTCGTTTAGTATTCCGTCTGCCTTCCCTAAGTTTATGCTGATGTTCTTTCCTACATAACGCTGTACGATGCCGGTTACCACATCTTTTTCTTTTTCGTAATATTGATTATATATTACGCTTCTTTCTTCTTCCCGTATCTTCTGCAAAATAACATTCTTAGCATTCTGTGTTGCAATGCGTCCGAACTCTTTGGATTTAATTTCCACATGCAGAAGATCTCCAAGCTGTGCCCTTTGAGAAATCTCGCGCGCATCCTGAAGAGAAATCTGGCTGCAGTCGTCTTCCACCTCTTCCACAACTTCTTTCTCCGCATAGCATAAAAAATCACAAGTTTCTCTGTTGATTTCAACCTTAATGTTATCTGATTTACCAAAATGGTTTTTGCAGGCTGTAATCAATGAATTTTCAATAGCATCAAATAGGGTTTCTTTGCTGATTTCCTTTTCTCTCTCCAGAATATCCAATGCTTCCATTAATTCTTTGTTCATTTTCTTCTTTTCCTTTCCGCTATCTCGTACCGAGATTATCCTCTCTAAAAATCAAGTGCTAATCTAATTAATGCAATATCTGTTCTTTCAAAAACCAGTTCTTCCTTCTCAGCTTCTATAGTTATGGATTTCGCATCATACGATTTTAATATGCCGCTGAATTCCTTACAATTGTTAATCGGTTTATATGTTTTAATTTCCACTTCTTTTCCGATACTTTTCTCCAAATGTTTATCTTTCTTGAGCGTCCTGCCGAGTCCCGGACTGCTCACCTCCAATATATAAGCATCGCTTATGAAATCCTTTTCATCCAGCGCATCCGACAATGCACGGCTTACTGTCTCACAATCACTGATATTTACCCCTTCCGGTTTATCGATGTAAGCACGAAGATAAAAGTCGTTTCCTTCTTTTACGTATTCCACATCATAAATTTCGACCCCCGCTTCCTGGGCAATCGGTTTGAGAAGTTCTTCTGTCCTGTTTTCATATGTTTCTTTTTTGGACATCTATTTACCCGTTCCTTTCTCCAATTTTTCTCTCTTTTTATATCGCCGTTACCTGCAAAAAGAGTGGACTCGCAAGTCCACTCCAATTAACAGTAACATATATTCTTACTATACTATAGCACCGTATTCCTTTAAATGCAAGGATTTTCGAAAAAAACTTTAAGCAGCTCGTAGGGGAATCGAACCCCTGATTCCGCCGTGAGAGGGCGGCGTCTTGACCGCTTGACCAACGAGCCTGAACAAACACAAATCGAACAACTTATCTTGTTCATTTGCCGACTTGCTTATTTTATTATAAAATGTCTTATATTGCAAGCACTTTTTTTAAAATTATTTATTTGATTTTAAAATTATTTATTTGTTTTACTTCTTGTTTTCTTTACCCGTTTTGCATGTTGTACAATTCCATACAATATCATATAAGCAATCGATTTACCGCTTCTATTACCTGTTCCGGCTCAAAAGGCTTGGTTAAAAAATCCGCTGCTCCTTCTTTAATTGCTTTTACCATTTTCTCTTTCTGCCCTGCGGCTGTAATCATAATTACCTTTATCTTCTTATCTTCTTCCATTAAGCATTCGAGTGCTTCCAGGCCGTTCATAACCGGCATTGTAATATCTAAGGTCACTAAATCCGGCTTTAACTCTCTGTATAAAGTAATTCCTTCTTCGCCGTTTGCGGCTTCTCCTACTACAGTATGCCCGGCGCGTTCCAAAACTTCTTTCAAGATTTTACGTGACGTTCTCGAATCATCTATAATCAGAATATTTGCCATAATCATATCCTCCTTGTTGTATTATGCGGAAAATGTAAGGTCAGTATCCGTAGCAACAAAAATCTCCACCTTACGATTTTTAATATATACGGGAATTACCAATGCTTTTTCTTTTGTTTTTATTATCCCCTTTTGATAATACATGGGCGGAACCATATCTACCTGAATTCCTTCCAGGCTTAATGCTGAAGCATACAATCCGTTCACGCAATTAATAAATTCGCAGACTGAATCAAACGCATATAAATCCATATCTGCAAACTCTTCCTTCGCAAAGGTGCTTGCAACCGTCAGCAGGCTGTTCTCTTCTCCTGACAGGCCTAGCGTTATATTATGTTCGCCTTTTACATCCTGTATAGCAATATCTTCAAACTCATAATTGTCCGTTTCCTCGGATCGTCCAATTGCAATTTGGGAATCAATCAAGCGGATAATTGTACGAATAGCCACTCCTGACAGTTCCTGTGTACGTACATTATCACTTTTTACGAAAAGAGGAACGATACGATCCGCATCACCGCTTTTTAAATCTTCCATATCGGTAAGTGTAAAACCGGTCTCTTTCCTGTATAAATCCATTGCCTTCTCTATTTCTTCCAATGTCATAATACCAGTTTCAGTCATTGACTGCACGAACACAAGATAAGGATTGCCCTGTAGTTTAAGAAGTCTCTCCACCTGATTTTCGGTCAAATATCCCAGTTCCACAGCAATATCCCCAAACTTTCTATCCTCCTGAGCTTGTCTACGGTTTATTATGTTCGCTTGTTCCTCCGACAATAGCTTCTCCGCTACGGCGATAAGCCCCAGCTTTACTCTTGCTTTTTTTTGAAATTCCAATGCTTTTTCCAGCTTTTCCTCTGAAATTAAATTGTTTCCCACTAAAAATCTCCCAAAAATCTGACTAAACATATGTACCCTCCATCCGGTATCTTGTGTATTACCAAAATTTCCCTTTAATTATATAATATCTAAGAGACAAAATCAAATAAACTGATTTGATTTGATTCAGGAAGATTGCCGAGCAAATTTAAATTATCCATTAGCTCGACGACAGTCTTCGAAACCTTCGTTCTCTGCCGGAAATCATCCTTCGATAAAAACGGGCCATCCTTTGCGGCTTCTACAATAGCATCCGCCGCTTTCTCACCCAAACCATCTATGCTGTTAAGTGAGGGCATGAGCTTACCGTCCACAATTTGAAATAAACGAGACTGCGCGAAAAAAATATCGATGGGAATAAATTCGAATCCTCTTGCATACATCTCCTGCACTATTTTCATGTCTCTATAGGAATCTTGTTCTTTTTTTGATAAAGTATCGCTTCTGCGCTTATAATCCGCCATCATCCTCTCCAAATGAGCTTTGCCCTGACACATCAGTTCATAAGAAAATGCGGATGCACGAATACTGAAAAAAGCCGCGTAAAATGCAAGAGGATAATTTATCTTACAATATGCGATGCGCCATGCCATCATGACATATGCTGCCGCATGCGCTTTCGGAAACATATACTTAATCTTTTTGCAAGACCAGATATACCAATCGGGAACATTGGCGGCTACCATAGCTTCCTCCATTTGCGGTGTCAGCCCTTTTCCTTTACGTACGCTTTCCATAATATTAAACGCCAGCGAGCTTTCCACTCCCATACCGATCAAATAGACCATGATATCATCTCTCGTACAAATTGCTGTGGAAATAGTTGCCTTTCCTTCCTGAATAAGCGTCTGTGCATTTCCCAGCCATACATCCGTACCATGGGCAAGTCCCGCTATCCTGACTAAATCGGAAAAAGCCTGGGGTTTCGTATCAATTAACATCTGCATAGCAAATTCTGTACCGAACTCCGGTATTCCCAAGGCTCCCAGCTTACAGCCGCCAATCTGATCCGGCGTAATTCCTAACGCTTCCGTGCTCTTAAACAGCGACATGACCTGAGGGTCGTCCAACGGTATCTCTACCGGATCGATTCCCGTTAAGTCCTGCAGCATACGAATCATTGTAGGGTCATCGTGTCCAAGAATATCGAGCTTTAGCAGGTTATGGTCTATGGAGTGATAATCGAAATGAGTCGTTATGGTGTCCGTCGTCATATCGTTGGCAGGATGCTGTACCGGCGTAAAGGAATTAATATCCTCGCCCAAAGGCAATACGATAATGCCTCCCGGATGCTGCCCGGTACTTCTGCGTATTCCTGTACAGCCTACAACAATCCTGTTGATTTCACAAGTCCGCTTTCTGTTCCCCCTCTCTTCAAAATAGTTCTTCACGTAACCGAAGGCGGTCTTATCCGCAAGAGTACCTATCGTCCCCGCACGGTATGTCTGCCCTGTTCCAAAAATAACTTCCGTATATTTATGAGCCTTGCTCTGATATTCTCCGGAAAAGTTAAGATCGATATCCGGCTCTTTATCTCCTTTGAATCCCAAAAATGTTTCAAACGGTATATCGAATCCATCTTTTTTAAGAGGTGCGCCGCAAACCGGACAAGCCTTATCCGGCATATCGCATCCCGCACGACCTGCATAAGCCTTCACTTCCTCGGAATCGAAGTCATAATAGTGACATTCACTGCAATAATAATGCGGACTTAACGGATTTACTTCCGTAATTCCCGCCATAGTCGCCACGAAGGAAGATCCTACCGACCCCCGGGAACCGACCAGATATCCGTCTTCCACTGATTTCCATACCAGTTTCTGGGCAATAATATACATTACCGCGAACCCATTAGTAATAATAGAATGCAGCTCCCGCTCCAGCCGCTGTTCCACTATTTCTGGCAGCTTCTCTCCATATATTTCATGCGCCTTGTTATAGCAAATATCCGTCAACATCTTATCACTGTCAGGAATAATGGGCGGACATTTGTCCGGTCTTACAGGAGAAATTGTCTCTATCATATCCGCAATTAAATTTGTATTGGTAATGACCACCTCTTCCGCTTTATCGCTTCCGAGATAGGCAAATTCTTCTAACATCTCCTCAGTCGTGCGCAGGTAAAGAGGAGCTTGATCATCCGAATCGGCGAAGCCTTTTCCCGCCATAATGATGCGGCGATACACTTCATCCTCCGGGTCGAGAAAATGAACGTCACAGGTTGCCACTACCGGCTTGTTAAACTGCTCACCCAACTCCACTATTTTCATATTGATGTCCATAATATCTTCCATAGAATTAATATTTCTGACTTTTTCGGACTCAATCATAAACTTATTGTTGCCAAGAGGCTGTATTTCCAAATAATCATAAAAATTAACCAGCCTTGCTATCTCCGCATCCGACTTGCCGTCAAGCAGAGCCCTGTAAAGTTCTCCCGCTTCACATGCGCTTCCAATAATCAAACCTTCCCTATATTTCATCAAAAGGCTCTTGGGTACCCTCGGTCTCTTGCTGTAATAAGTCAAATGGGACTCTGACACGAGACGATACAGATTTACCCTGCCCGTATCATTTTTGGCCAGAATAATCGCATGATAAGTCGGAAGCCTCTTCACTATATCCGCACTGGAAGCTCCAAGCGCATTTACCTTTTTCAGCGTATCCGCCCCGTCTGCCTTCAGCATGGACATAAATTTAATAAATATTTCCGCCGTAGCTTCTGCATCGTCTACAGCTCTATGATGATTAGCAAGAGATATCCCCAATGTCTTGCATACTGCATCCAATGTATGTTTCGCTTGGTGCGGCAAAAGAATTCTCGCAATTCCCACCGTATCCACATATGTGAATTCCTTTTTTATCCCAAGTCTTCTAATATTTTCCATGATAAAGCTCATATCGAAATTCGCATTATGCGCCACCAATACCGCATCTTGGCAAAACTCCAGAAATTGCGGCAATATCACATCTATCATCGGTGCTCCCATAACCATATCGTCATTGATGCTCGTCAGCTTTTCTATCTCAAAGGGAATCGGTACGTCAGGGTTAACAAAAGTGGAATATCTGTCCGCAATCTGTCCATTCTCCACCTTTACCGCACCTATCTCAATAATTCTGTTATTAACCGGAGAAAAACCTGTGGTCTCAATATCGAACACTACAAATGTACTATCGAAATCCTGTCCCTTATCCCCTGTTACAATTTCCTTCAAATCATCTACCAGGTAGGCCTCCATCCCATAAATAACCTTAAAAAAGTCCTGCTTATCAGGATTTGCATCTCCTGCCTCTTTTCGTTTCGCTTTCTCTGCTTTCCATAAATCTTCCCATACGTGATTCGCATCAGGAAAAGACTGCACAACCCCATGATCGGTAATAGCAATGGCCGGGTGCCCCCATTTATAAGCGCGCTTTACGATGTCTTTGGCCTCAGATACTCCATCCATATCGCTCATTTTTGTATGACAATGAAGTTCCACTCTCTTTCTTGTATTGTTATCCGATCTGGAGGATGTAAAATCAGGAATCTTTTTTACACCGCTTATGGAACCTATAGTCAGTTCGTTGTCAAATTTATCAATAACCGCCATACCTTTTAGCTTCACAAAGGCACCCGGGTTCATCCCCCCCGTTATTTCTTCTACCTGTTCATTACTTACAAAAATTTTTACCGTCAGGGTATCTGTAAAATCCGTAATATCATAAAAAAGAATGGTCTTTTCATTCTTTATCTCACGTTTATCCATATTGATGATCTTACCACGGATAGTCACTTCTCCCATCTCACCGATAATGTCCTCTATATTCATCGCCTCATCGTCGAAATCACGTCCATATAAAACATCGGGATTGTCGGAACGTTTTACTGTACGTTTGAAATCGCTCTTATCGTTATCCTTCCTTCCAATCCGGAATGTTCCTCTTGTTCCGGCTTCATTTCGCTTCGTTACTCCGCCGGCTTTTGGCTCATCGGAAGATATATTCTCCGAATCCGCCGATACAACAACCTCCTCATCACCGGATACTCCGCTCGCTCTCGCCGTAATATCCGCAACCTGTCTTGCGATTTTTAAGTCATCTTCCTCTTTACGCTTTCCTGTCTTCCCTTCCTTATATGCTACTGTTATATCCACTTGAAACTCAAATCGTTCATTGTAAATCTTTTGAAGGACACGAACGAGTTCCTCCGATTTACTTCTTGCCGGTACGGAATCTTCTAAAGTAAGTAATATTTTATTTTCCCCCGGATAGGAAATATCGGCATTTTTGAAAATATTATATTCTATCGGACTATATTCCTTTAGTTCCAGCATAATGCTGTCCTTATATATTTTCATAAATTTTTCAGGATTGTATTGGGCGGATAAATGGTATTTTTCATATATCTTTACCGTCATTTGAAAACTCGGAAAAAGCTGTTTTTTTATTGCTCCTTCCGCTTTTAATATATCCTCTTTATGAATAAGCCTGTCGCTGGAAATATAAACACGTAAAAAATCTTTCCGCCTGGTTGCGGAGATTCTTTCTATCTCCACCTGCTCGAACAAATCCTGCATCTTATCATCCAGTTGTAACGTAGGGAATACCTCAAAAAATTTTTTCAATTTATACCAATCCTATTCTTATTTCCAATTTAGAAGCTCCTCTTTGAGAACAGAAAGAAGCTGGTCTTCCGGTACCTTTTTTACAATTTCGCCTTTTTTTATCAACAGTCCTTCTCCCATGCCGCCTGCGATTCCAATGTCCGCTTCTCTCGCCTCTCCTGGACCGTTTACCGCACATCCCATAACCGCCACTTTGATATCGAGAGGAATATCCTGTACCAACTGTTCTACCTCGTTGGCCAGATGAATCAAATCTATTTTTGTTCTGCCGCAAGTCGGACAGGAAACCACTTCTATTCCACCCTTCCTAAGTCCGAGCGTACGAAGAATCAACTTTGCCGATTTAATTTCTTCTACAGGATCACCGGTTAAGGATACTCTGATCGTATCGCCGATACCCTGATATAAAATGATTCCAAGCCCTACTCCGGATTTAATGTTGCCGCCTAATAGAGTCCCTGACTCGGTAATTCCCACATGAAGTGGATAATTTGTCTCTTTCGCCAGAATTTCATGGGCTTTTATGCACATGAGCACATCGGAAGATTTGATACTGATTACGAGATTATCATAGTCCAAATCCTCTATCATCTTTACTTTTTCGAGCGCACTTTCAACAATTCCCTGGGCGGTAACGCCGCCATATTTTTCAATCAGATTCTTCTCCAAAGAACCGCTGTTTACTCCTACTCTGATAGGGATATACTTCTCCTTTGCTATGCTCACAACAGCCGCGACATTCTCTTTTTTGCCGATATTCCCCGGATTAATTCTTATCTTGTCCGCTCCGTTTTCCATTGCTGCAATTGCCATTCTGTAGTCAAAGTGAATATCCGCAACCAAGGGAATTGATATCTGCTTCTTGATCTCTTTTATTGCCTGCGCTGCCTCCATAGTAGGCACCGTGCAACGGACAATCTCGCAACCCGACCGCTCAAGCCGATGTATCTGCGCTACAGTCGCTTCTATATCCTCCGTCATCGTATTTGTCATTGACTGTATTAATATGGGGTTTCCTCCACCAATCACTCTATTTCCAATATGTATAACCTTCGTATTATCTCTATACATAAATACCTCCCTGCCGGTATTTTCCGACAAATCATATGATAACTTGAAGTCTATCATACCCCCATTTTAGTGTCAAGGTTTGGGGATTTTCAAGCAGATAGTTCGGCTTCTTGTTTCCTCCGTCCGAAGATTGACACATTCCAGCTTTAATACATACTCTTCTCCTTCCGCAAAACTATCTGCCGGCACTTCCAGTTTGATATCGCCTTCCGGGCAATAAACAGCATCATATCGGATAATCAGTTTCTGACCCTTTTCATTCCTCACCGTTACCGGAAACAATTCCTCTTTAGCAGATGCCATACAGGGCATAACGAGCAAGACTAATGTCAAAGGAACTAAACAAACAGCAATAAGACCCCTGTTCTTTTTGACCGACAGGTATACGGCTTTTACCTGCCGTATATTCTTGCGGGAACGTATCTTCATCTTATCAAACAGTGATTTCACCAGACAAAGCGAAGCGATTAGAATTCCTGTTCCTAATGCTTTTTGCCCATATCTCTCTATCGGGTTCCCTCCGTACCTCTCCGACAATTCACATATCTTTAAAAAAATGCCGCCCAGCGCAAATAATAAAAAATAATATATAAATTCCGCCGACGCATATAAATTTCCTTTTCTCTTACCCTTTTTTCTTTGTTTTATAAGCGCCTCCTCCATCTGCCATATATTCTGATATCTTTTTTTCTTCTCTTTTTCCGTAGCTTTCATTACTATCTTCTCCAATCCGGAAGATAAAGCAGTATTGTAAAAGCGAAGAGGCTGTATCATAAATGGTGGTAATGAAGGATCACTTCCTGTGAGCATATAATGCAATGTGGCTCCTAGTCCGTAAATATCGCTTCTTTCATCCACACATTCCCCTGCCTTGTATCCGAACTGTTCCGG
This sequence comes from Clostridiales bacterium, assembly GCA_012520655.1. Taxonomy (GTDB): domain Bacteria; phylum Bacillota; class Clostridia; order Lachnospirales; family Lachnospiraceae; genus Kineothrix. The sequence continues at coordinate 22,349 of JAAYNW010000031.1, forward strand.
CGCCGCATAGCCATAAGTACCGGTACACACATATGCCGGCCCAACATCCTCATATTTAAAATATGCGCTCCCGAAGTCAATGAGTCTCACTTCTCCGCAGTCGTTTATCATAACATTTGCAGGCTTCATATCCCGATAAATGACCGGATCGTTCCGCCTATGCAGATAATTAAGCACTTCTGCCAATTCCTTTGCCCACCTCAGAGCCTGCTCCTGTTCGATGCAGCCATATTTCTTCACGTAATTTTCAAGAGTCATTCCTTCTATGTATTCCATTATGAGATATTTTCTATCCTGTTCTTCCACATAATCCATGATATTCGGGAGTGCAGGATGCTTCAATTCCTTCAGCAGTTCAATCTCTCTTTCCGAATATTTATCCTCGCTGTGGAATTCCTTAATTGCTACATAGCAACCCAGGCGCCTATTTACCGCTTTATATACGGTTCCGCTTCCCCCTTTTCCGATTTCTTTTTTTATCTCATAGTTCTCTCCCAACATTTTTCCCAATACACTACCTTCCTTCATCCCGTTTTAACGATTACGGCAGACATATTATCCTGCTCTCCCTGTTTTCTGGAATAGTCCGCAATCTCTTTTATTCTCCGATTAATTTGCTCCCTTGAGGTCAAGTGCTTCGGGAGCAGCGTCTCTATCATCTTCTCTTCTGAAACTACATGCCTGAAACCATCCGAACAAATTAAAAATGTATTTTTATTTCCAAATTTTCCACAATGGCTATCAGGTTCCTTCCATACGAAGCTGCCGATGCACCTTGTAAGAACATGCTTATTTGCCGAGTGGTCTTTTGTCAATCTTTCTATTCTTCCCTGCCCCCATTTTGAAAAAATGCGACAGGCTCTCGTATCGCCGCTATGCCATAAAAGATAGCTTTTTTTATAAAAGATCATCATAGTTACCGTTGTTCCGAACTGTATATGTTCTTCCGTCGCGAATTTACTCATTTCTTCATTACAGGCATATAAGCTCCTTATTCCCGCACGCCTTATTTTCTTTTTACTCTTTTTCCTCTCTATCATCGGAAGTGCCTCTGCATAAAACCATTCTGTCATCCGTTCCGCCACAAATCCGCTTGCCAGCTCTCCTCTCCATAAACCGCCTATGCCGTCGCATATCAACGCAAATACTACCCTCTCTCCTTTTATGGACACCTCCTGTAATGATACTGAGTCCTGATTTGGTTCTCGACGCCCGGCATTCCAATATACATCCGTAATAAAATACATTCTTCCTACTCTCACCCCTATGATTTTTAAGTAATTACGAAACGCATAACTTTAACATCACGAAATCATGCACAAAACTATTGTGTTTCGGAATTGCCTATTACAATTTATGGTTAATTATTATCGTTTTGAATAATTTTACAGAATTTGTAAAGATTATAAGGGTTTTATAAAAAAATACCCTTACTATTA
>JAAYNW010000032.1 GCA_012520655.1 Clostridiales bacterium
CACAACAAATGGTACAACTGACACAACCGATACAGCTAATACCGCAACCGACAGTGGCGTTAACGGCAATGGCGTAGACAATTCGGTCAACGATGCTACTAACGGTACCGACACTACAACTGACAATGATACGAATACCGGCTCCGTACTCGATGATGCCGGTAATGCCGTAGGTGAAGTCGTAGATGATGTTGCGGATGGCGTATCCAATGTTGCCAACGATGTAGTTGGAAATGAGAACACAAATCCTTGATAAATTTTCTTGATAGTTTATCTTAATAATTTATCAGGATACACACCGTAAGGCGGAACACGATGCTGAATATTACCGTCTGTGCAAAATAGGGGGACTTACAGTCTCCCTATTATTACTATATCACTATAAGCAATTATTTTGATTTTTTAATTACATTGATTTTTCAACAATAGTTCCGTTACGATATGCTTTTAGTAATTCCTCTAATTGATGAATACTTTCCTTGAGTTCCGCGCCTACATCCGTATCGGCTACACTTATCCTCGTCTTACTCGTCTCGAGTATCATGGAATCCGAAAATATATCCGATTCATGCAAAATAGCAGCCTCCATCGATTCAAAAGGTTCATGGGCTACCAATCTCATTCCATGGGAATTGGCTACCAAGGTATATCCTGCAATTCCTGTTTTCCCTTGATAAGCCTTCGAAAAACCTCCGTCTATAATAAGGAGCTTTCCTCCGCATTTAATGGGAGATTCACCTTTCTTTAGTTCTACGGGTACATGGCCGTTTACAATATGGGAATTCTCCGTATCTAGACCGAACTCCGTGAGAATTTTATTAATCGTATTCTCATCATCCAGCAGGCGATAATAACTATTCTTAGTCTCCACATGGGGCTTCTTATCCTTTACAAAATATCTCTCAAACGTCGCCATTTTATCCTTTCCGAATACAGGCGATGTCGGCCCTGCCCAAATATACCATATGATGTCCTGCCCTTTTTGCATTTCCGTAGGATTATTTCTGGAATAATATCCTTTTCTCGCATAATGATCGAGTATATCATACAGCGCTTTTCCGCTGTACTTAACGCCATCTATGACAAGTTCGCTGAAGTTCCCATCCTCATCCATCGGCATACATCCATGATATAGAAGATTGGAATTGTATACTTTATATAATCCTCCCTGCGAAAACAAAAATCTCACATGTGCCTGAAGCTTTTCACACTTCACAAACGCCTGCCTGAGGCGTTCCATTACCTGTTCCTCCTCCGGTGTTAACGCATATGGGTTTTCCGGATTCACTGTCGGGAAATCCACATCGTTCATTTCATACTCTTCACCGTCTATAGTAACCGACTTATTCTTATAGTTTATCTTATCTAAGAGCAGCCTGTCATTCATCATGAATTCCGGCCGCCGCATTATGAGATTACCTTCCAATTTGAACTGAATAATGGAAATTGCCTTATGCATCTTCATATCCAGACTCAAATCCTTCGTATTATAATCCGTATTATACTTAATAGAAAAGGTATCGCAGTTCACGTCCTTATATGTCTCCAGCGCAAAGGCGGCAAGAGGTATCAGATTAATACCATAACCTTCTTCCAAAGTATCCAGATTGCCGTAACGCGCTGACATCCGAATGACATTGGCGATACATGCCAAATGTCCTGCCGCAGCTCCCATCCAGACAATATCATGGTTGCCCCACTGTATATCCACAGAATGATACTTGCTCAATGTATCCAATATGATATGCGGTCCGGGTCCTCTGTCAAAAATATCCCCTACGATATGTAGATGGTCAATGACCATCCTTTGAATGAGATTGCTTAAAGCAACAATAAATTCCTGGGCCCTGTCTATCCGGATAATCGTGTGGATAATTTCGTTATAATAGGCTTCCTTATCCTGCATTTCCGCTTTCTCGGTTATCAGTTCTTCGATAATATATGCAAAATCCTTAGGCAGAGCTTTTCTTACTTTTGAACGCGTATACTTGGAAGATACACGCTTTGTAATCTGGACGAGGCGGTGCAGCGTTATTTTGTACCAGTCTTCAATATTCGGTTCTTCCTGCAATACAATATCCAGTTTTTCTTTCGGATAATAAATCAGCGTAGCAAGGCTCTTTTTGTCCTTGCTGCTTAAAGTATTTCCGAACTCTTCATCAATTTTTCTTTTTACGGAACCCGAGCCGTTTTTAAGCACATGGTTAAACTGCTCATATTCTCCGTGTATATCCGTTAGGAAATGTTCTGTGCCTTTGGGCAAATTAAGAATCGCCTGCAAATTAATAATCTCTGTAGAGGCTGCCGCAATCGTCGGATATTGATGCGACAGGCTTCGCAAATATTTCAGTTCCAAATCGTTCATATTAACCCCTGTTCCGGCTGCTTTCTTCTTCAAAACCGCCACACTCTTCTTACATTTTCTAGCCGATTACATCGCTCATATCATATAAGCCGGCCGGTTTCCCCGCTAAAAACTTCGCTGCCTGAACCGCTCCTTTGGCAAATATCGCCTTGGAATAAGCCGTGTGGGAAAAGGTAATTACCTCATCCGTTCCCGCAAAAATTACATCGTGCTCGCCCACAATCGTTCCTCCGCGTACCGCCGAAATACCTATCTCCTTCTGCGGACGGCTTTCTCTGCGGGCGCTCCTGTCATAAACATATTCATATTCATTATTAAATTCTTCATTGATAGAATCGGCAAGCGCTATTGCAGTACCGCTCGGCGCATCCACCTTTAAATTATGATGCTTTTCCACGATTTCAATATCGAAACCAGCCGGAGCCAGTATACCGGCCGCTTCTTTCAGAAGCTTAAACAGCATATTGACTCCCAGCGACATATTGGCTGATTTCAGAATTGCGGTTTCTTTCGTCGCTTCCTTTACCCTGTTTATCTGCTCTGCGGAAAGTCCGGTGGTGCAAAGTACACAAGGCATTTTCTTATCCCTGCAGTAAGCGAGCAGTCCGTCTATCGCTTTCGCATTGCTGAAATCGATAATCACATCCGCCTCCACATCACACAATTCTATACTTTCGAATACGGGATATATATTTCTCCCATCATCGAACGCATCCACTCCCGCTGCAATTTCTATTTCTTCATCCGCGGCAATTATTTCCGTAATAATCCTACCCATCTTGCCGTTACAGCCGTGCATAATTACTTTTGTCATACCGTATACCTTTCTCTTTATAGAATACCAAAGTTTTTCATTGCTTTTACCAATTTCGGTATATTCGCCTCATCCATATCCGATAACGGCATCCTAAGAGAACCTGCCTCCATATTCAGAAGATTCAAAGCCATTTTTACCGGAATCGGGTTTACCTCGCAGAACAAAGCATCGCACAGCTCAATTGCCTTAAGCTGCAAGTCTCTGCTTCCTTCCACGTCTCCGCAAAAGAACTTTTCACAAATATCGTGTGTTTCCTTCGGTGCCACATTGGAAAGCACGGAAATAACACCTTTTGCTCCCAGGGCAAGAAGGGACACTATCTGATCGTCGTTACCGGAATATAAATCTACCTTGCCATCCGCAAGGGACATCAGCTTCGTAACTTGTGAAATATTACCGCTGGCTTCTTTTACCCCAACAATATTATCTACTTCCGTACAGAGCTTTACTACTGTCTCCGGTAAAATGTTGCATCCCGTCCTGCTCGGTACATTATACAGGATTACCGGAACCTTCACTGAATCGGCAATGGCTTTAAAATGAGCAAACAATCCTTTCTGTGTCGCTTTATTGTAATAGGGCGTTACTGTCAAGATACCATCCACTCCGTACTTTTCAGCTTCTGTAGAAAGATAAATTGCCGTTTGCGTACAATTGGAGCCTGTTCCTGCTATAACCGGTATTCTTCCGTTCACTTTTTCCACGCAATATTTTATTACATCCAGATGCTCTTCATGTGTAAGAGTGGATGCCTCGCCGGTAGTTCCGCATACGATAATCGCGTCCGTTCCTCCTTTTATCTGGAACTCCAAAAGTTCCGCGAATTTTTCGTAGTTTACCTCTCCGTTTTCTTTAAATGGTGTAACAATCGCTACACCTGCTCCTGTAAAAACAGCCATTTCTTTTCCTCCTTAAATTAGAAATATACCGGTAGGTCTGGCCTCCCTGCGCGTTTATCCTTTGAAATTAATAAATCAAAAAACATAAAAGCCGACACAAAATGCGCCGGCTTATGATTACTTAAATATCCGGAAAAGTACCTATTATCTTACTCTCCCTATTTCCATAACCTCGGATAGCGCCCCATCTTATCGATGACAGTCATACAATTATTCACTGTATGCCCAAGAACACGACTACATGGCATCCTGCTCTTTCGGCGTCTTTTCCTTTCATTTTTCTTCTCCTGTGCCTGCCACATCCAAAAAACTACTGATAAAATACGCAACCTCTATCTCTTAATTTATAAAATTATCATATCACTGTACGGATTAACTGTCAACGTCCGTTTTACCATACTTTAAATTTAACGGTTTCCATCCTCGTAACCTCATCCGCCAACGCGCACACATCATCATTCAAGGTAATACCGGTTATGATGATGTCCGTCTCTTCGTTAGTTCTGGCTTCCAAGAGATTTTTCAGTTCTTCCACCGTTATAATGTTATTATCGATAAGCCCAAGCACTTCATCCAGAATGAGAAGATCACACTCTCCTGTCGACAATACTTTTTTCGCAAAATTATACCCATTCTTAATATTGCCGATTTCTTCCGCTTTTTGCTCTTCTGTCAACTCCGCAAAGTCTCCGTCCGACTTTTCAAAACGGAATAATTTAATCTCAGGTTCCAGTCTCCTCAAAAAATCGGAATCCTCCAGCCCTTTTCCTTTCAAAAACTGGATAACTACCACACTTTTCCCGTGACATGCCATCTGTACGGCTCTACCCAATGCGGCAGGTGACTTCCCATGGCCGTCTCCGCTATAAATATGTATTGTTCCTTTTTTCATATCCGGCTCCTATCTCCAAATCAGGATATATAACCTTTTCTTATGCAATAATAAACAATGTATGGCATATAATAGCACACAAACTTGTGAAAATCAACTATTAATCTTCTATCAATTCTAATTTGCTTACCGATACCTCATAAGCAACCCTTCTTTCCAATTGCTCTTCCGAAATCTTCTTCATATATTCCCGACTCTGTATTCTTCCCCATATAGCGCACCTTGCGCCTACTTCAAAGCCGCTTGCAAACCTTGCGTTTCTTCCCCAGCATATGCATGGAATATAGTCGGATTTCCCATAAGGCCTGTTTACCGCTAGAAGCAGGTCAGCTATCTCACGTCCGAGAGGCGTTTTCCTATAAATGGGCTCTTTGCAAATAAAGCCATCCAAATAAATCTGATTGGATCTCGTATTCTCACTGATTTCATCGACAAATTCTATTTCTCTTGCGAATACGGAAAGTACCAGTTTGTTCTTCCTCTCTTCATGCCTGTTATAAGAACGGAACTGTCCGTTTACCACTATGTACATTCCCTTATAGTCTCCGTTCACATCGATCAATCGTTCCGATACCATCAGCGGAATGTTATCCATGGAATCACTCAGTCTCTCTACCCGGACATCCACCATATAAAATCCTTCTCCGAATATTTCGTGGCTAAAGGTAAAATCACTCACAATCTCTCCCATAATTACCACCTGGTTGTTTTCAATTACTTTATCTGTCATTTTTTGTTCTCCCTTCTTACATTTTTAAGAATTTTTTCCCATAATGTAATACTAATATATCGCATTTTGAGCAAAAAAGAACTGTAAGGCACCGCGTACTTTGCGCTTTTTTCCTTTAAAAGTTTTCCTCTATTCGCGTATTTGCGCGTATTTCGCCACAATTTCTTCTCAATTTTACGCGATTATTTCTTGCAACTTATAATAGACAATGCTATACTTAACAAGTTTATAAAAAGCAATAATCATATTTGAACAACTAAATTGAGGAGTAACTTATGATACAAAACAGAGACGATGTAAGAAATGTTGCCATTATCGCCCACGTAGACCATGGCAAGACTACCCTCGTGGACGAGCTTCTAAAGCAAAGCGGCGTATTCCGCGAGAATCAGGCTGTTGCGGAACGAGTGATGGATTCCAACGATATCGAACGCGAACGCGGCATTACAATTCTTTCAAAAAACACAGCAGTCACTTATAAAAATACGAAGATAAACATTATCGATACACCCGGACATGCCGATTTCGGCGGTGAAGTAGAACGTGTCCTCAAAATGGTAAACGGTGTTATTCTCGTTGTCGATGCATTTGAGGGCGCTATGCCCCAGACGAAATTTGTCTTAAGAAAAGCGCTGGAGCTGCAGCTTCCCGTCATCGTATGCATCAATAAAATCGACAGACCGGAAGCAAGACCCCGGGAAGTTATCGATGAAGTCCTGGAGCTATTTATCGATTTGGATGCGAACGAAGAACAATTAGACTGCCCCTTCGTATTCGCCTCCGCCAAAACGGGAATTGCCTCCATCGATATCGATAAAAAAGGAACCGACATGGTACCTCTTTTTGAGACGATTTTAAACTATATTCCTGCTCCTAGCGGAGATCCCGATGCCGGCACGCAGGTACTTATCAGTACCATCGATTATAATGAATACGTAGGTCGGATCGGAGTCGGTAAGGTTGATAACGGAACCGTAAGAATCAACCAGGAAGTCGTTATCGTAAACCACCATGAACCCGACAAGCAGAAAAAGGTAAAGATAAGCAAATTATACGAGTTCGACGGACTAAACAAGATAGAAGTAAAGGAAGCAGGTATCGGCTCTATTGTTGCCATCTCCGGTATTTCGGATATTCATATCGGCGATACACTCTGCTCTCTTGAAGCTCCTGTTCCGATTGTCTTCCAAAAAATATCAGAGCCTACGATTGCTATGCACTTTATTGTCAATGATTCTCCGCTTGCCGGCAAAGAAGGGAAATATGTAACGAGCCGCCATCTGAGAGACCGCTTATTCCGCGAGTTAAATACCGATGTTTCCTTACGGGTAGAAGAAACTAACACTACGGAAGCATTCAAAGTATCCGGCCGTGGGGAACTGCATTTATCTGTGCTGATAGAAAATATGCGGCGCGAAGGCTATGAATTCGCGGTAAGCAAAGCGGAAGTTCTATATCGAACGGATGAAAACGGCAAAAAGCTGGAACCGATGGAACTCACATACATCGATGTTCCCGAGGAATTCTCCGGTACGGTCATTGAAAAATTGAGCCAAAGAAAAGGCGAACTGATTACTATGGGAGTGGCTTCCGGCGGATACACCCGTCTGGAGTTCTCCATCCCTTCTCGCGGACTTATCGGATACCGCGGAGAATTTATGACCGATACAAAGGGAAACGGTATCATGAACAGTTTTTTTAACGGATACGGTCCTTATAAAGGAGACATCCAGTATAGAAAGCAGGGGTCTCTCATAGCCTATGAATCAGGAGAAGCGATTACTTACGGGCTTTACAACGCACAGGAACGCGGCATCTTATTTATCGGGCCCGGTGAAAAGGTTTACTCCGGCATGGTAATCGGACAAAACGGTCGAGGAGAAGATATCGAACTGAACGTATGCAAAAAGAAGCAACTCACCAACACACGTTCCTCCAGCGCAGATGAAGCTTTACGGCTCACGCCTCCCAAGATCTTAAGCTTGGAACAAGCATTGGAATTTATCGATACGGATGAACTCTTAGAGGTTACTCCTTTATCGCTCAGAATAAGGAAAAAAATCTTGGATCCGACTCTGAGAAAGCGCGCTTCAATGAAATAATAATCATTAAAACGATAATTATAAACCGCGCAGATATATGATAAATAACGGTAAAATTACCAAAAAAACAGGGTAAGCAGCTATATACCGGTTACCGCCGCTTTGGCGTTATCACCGAGTATATAGCTGCTTACCCTTTACTGTATCGATATGTATTCTAATTTTGTGAAACGGTTTCCGAAGCCTCTACAGCCGCATCCTTCTGATAAAGGCGATATGCAAAATATGCTGTCACAAGTGTTATCGCTATAATAATCGCTTCCATAATTATCATATTTGTTATTACCTCACGCTGATATAAAACGGCAAATATATCGAGGAAAACATGCAAGAGAATCGCTACGGGATAGAAATACAATTTCCCCGGACGCTTTACCGCCATAAATACGAAGAATGATAATGCAATATGGAAAGCAATTGTTGCAACTCTTTCCACCGCTCCCAGCAAATATATGTAAGGCGGTGTTGTATATAAACTCATTAAACTCGTTCTTACCAATTCCTGAGACTCCACAGGAACCATAGCCACATAACCGTCTATCCCTCCCATGGATTTGAGTGTGGAAATCAGGAAAATAGAGCTTAGCATTGAAAATCCGACTACAAGAATAGATTCTATTCCTCCATGTCCGATTCCATAAGTAATTGCATCTTCCTTTTTATCGTTGTTTTTCATAAAGAACTTGAAGGCGATAAAGCGACCTGTTTCTTCGAATATTCCTGCCGCCAACGCTGCGTAAAGTACATATGCCCACGTATTTTCATTCATAAAACGTGAAAGCGCGGATTCTCTTACAAGAAAAAATTGATGGCAGATGTTCTCTAATATTAATGCAAAGGCGATAAAAGTAAGAGCACCTATAAAAAACGGTGAGATTCGCACCTTCTTCTTTTTCTTCCACATAACAAGGAGTACGATTGGCAGAAAAATAGAGACTACCGCCGTAATCCACATGTTCATCGTTGTAACCTGTGATACCTCATACATCACTTTAAATCCTCCCTCACTTATTTTATTTTTAGTTTAATAATCACAAAATTATATGCAAAGCTTATCTCAATTCAAATGCAGTATCTGCGCTGCAATGGAAAAATAAATCATAAGCGAAAGTGCATCCAGCACCGTACTGATAAACGGGCTCGCCATGACTGCCGGGTCGATTCCCACGCGCTTGGCCAGTATAGGCAGAACACAGCCGACCACTTTTGCAAGGGATACCTCTGCAATCAATGTAAGACAAATTACCACCGCAACATCGATTCCGGCCTTGTCAAATATCATCAGCTTAATAAAATATGCTGCCGCAAGGGTAATTCCGCAGATAAGTGCTACCCGCAACTCTTTCCATATAATTTTTAGCACATCCCGATAACTTATTTCATTCGAGGATAAACCACGAATAATAGTAGCGCTTACTTGTCCTCCCGCATTACCGCTGGTGCTCATCAACATTGGTATAAAGGCAGTAAGCATCGGAACGGCACTGAGCGCATCTTCAAAGGATGTAATGATACTTCCCGTAAAGGTAGCAGAAATCATAAGTAACAATAACCAGGGAATTCTCTTTTTCCAGGTTTCAAAAATTCCCGTTTTCATGTATGGCCTGTCGCTCGGTACGATAGCTGCCATCTTTTCGATATCTTCCGTAGCCTCTTCCTGCAAAATATCGACAACGTCATCGACGGTAATGATTCCGACCAGTCTTCCTTCATTGTCTACAACAGGCATAGAAGTAAAGTCGTACTTCTGGAACTGCCTCGCGACTTCTTCCTGATCCATCATCGTATTGAGATATATAACATTTTCATGCATGATATCTCCGATTACCGCATCAGGCGAGCTAATCAGCAAGTAGCGAAGTGCTACAGTTCCTACCAGAGTTCTCTTCGCATCCAGGACATAGCAGATATTGATCGTCTCGCTGTCCACCCCAATCTGACGAATCCTCTGTATAGCATCCTCTACCGTCATATTTTCCTTCAAGTCCACATATTCCACCGTCATGATGCTTCCGGCAGAAGACTCGGGATAACGCAACAGGTGGTTAATGTCCCTTCTCGTTTCCGCACTCGCGTGAGAAAGCAACTTTTTTACAATATTGGCCGGCATTTCCTCCAGGAAATCCGTCGCATCATCGGCCATAAGGTTATTGATAATATTTGCCGCTTCTCTGTCGGACAAAGATGTAATAATATATTGCTGACTTTCTACCTCGAGATAGGAAAATACATCCGCCGCTATGCTCTTTGGAAGAATACGGAAGGTCTTAAGTAATTTCTCTTCTTCAAGCTCCCCCAGAATAATTGCAATATCCGCAATATTAATGTCTGCCAGCTTCTGGCGGAGTCTCGTGTACTGCTTGGTTTCCAATAGTTCTTCGATAACATCTAAATCTTTGATTTCTTCCATAGCAATGTTCCTCCATATGTGATTTTTATGCTCCGCCAGGGGAGAGGTATATCCGAACCGGATGAACTTATACTCGACTTCATAAAAACCACCACCTTTCAAAACATTGCATATGTGCAATTTATTCATAAGTTGACAACTCACTACTTTGAGTATAATTGCAACTTTTTATTTGTCAACCACTAACAAAATAATATTTTTTCATTTTTTCTATTTTTATTTTTCCTGCAGTAACCTCTGTCAAATCCTTACAAAGCCGCTCTTCCATCTCGTAAGGAACCATCAGTCTCATTCGCACTGAATCCGTATATTCGGCTTCCATAGCCACAAGTCCCATTTGCCCCAATATATACTGAATCTTTCCTATTCCGTTATAATCCGTAGTTATAACAAGCTCAACGCCATACCGCATAGTAACAATGCTGGAAGCATTCAGCCCGGCCTGTACCGCTTGCGTATAAGCTCTTATAAGTCCTCCCGTTCCGAGAAGAGTCCCTCCGAAATATCTGGTTACAACTACGGCCACATTTCTTACTTCCGAGGCAAGCAATACCTCCAGCATCGGCTTCCCCGCAGTTCCGCTTGGTTCTCCGTCATCGTTGCATCTGGTAATCTGTGCCTTATCTCCGAGAACAAATGCTGAACAATTATGTCTGGCATCCCAGTATTTCTTTTTCATCTCGTCGACAAAGGCGGCTGCTTCTTCTTCCGTTTGCACCGGTGCGAGCGTTGCAATAAATCGGGATTTTTTCTCTGTTATCTCGCCGCTTCCGCCTTCTTGTAATATTTTATAGGGTAAAAAACGTTGTTCCTTCTCCATCACGGTTTCTCCGCTTCATCATTGCTCAATACACAAAAACATTCGCCATATTCTATCACAAAACGGAATAAAAGTGTATCTAATTGTGAACAATTCTTAATATAAACGAATTAATTAGCGAAAAAACTTTATTTCACATCCATACTTTGTTATAATCGTAATGTTAGTTGTGCTTTATTATGCACACTTCAAGGAGGCAAAATTCATGAATTACGGAAAAAAGGGTGTCCGCAGTAAACAAAAGACACTCCATTCTAAATCTGCGAAGTGGGGGAGAAAATTTGCACTTACGTTTTTTAATGTAATTATAATTGCTGTCGTTGCTGTGGCAATCATTGGGGCAAGTGCCGGAATCGGTGTTTTCCGCGGAATTATTGACAGTGCACCTGAAATTGGCAATATCAATGTACAGCCAACCGGTTTTTCAACTTTTGTATATGATATAGACGGCAATCAAACTGCCAAGCTGGTGTCTGAAAACTCTAATCGGATTCCTGTTACCATGGATATGATTCCGGAAGACCTACCGCATGCTTTTGTGGCAGTTGAGGATGAACGGTTCTATGAACATAATGGCATTGACATTCAAGGTATTATTCGTGCGGGAGTCAAAGGAATTACTTCCGGTAATTTTTCAGAAGGAGCCAGTACCATTACCCAGCAGTTATTAAAAAATAACGTATTTACCGATTGGGTAACAGAGGACAGTTTTATCGAAAAGGTGGAACGTAAGATACAGGAGCAATACCTCGCTCTGGAGCTGGAGAAGATTTCTAGCAAGGATGATATTATCTTAAATTATATGAACACTATCAACTTAGGGCAGAATACTCTTGGAGTTCAGGCTGCTTCCCAACGTTACTTCAATAAATCGGTAAGCGATTTGACTTTATCAGAATGCGCGGTTATCGCAAGCATTACCCAGAATCCGAGCCGACTTAATCCTATTTCGCACCCGGAAGCAAATAACGAAAGACGCAAAAAAGTATTAAACAACATGCTTAAGCAGGGGTATATTACACAGACAGAATATGATACGGCAATAGCCGATGACGTATATTCCCGTATCCAGACGACGAACAAAGAGGTAGAAGACTCTTCTGTCAATACATATTTTGTGGATGCTTTGACAGACGACGTATTGGAAGACTTAGTCGCTGCCGGCTATAACGAAACACAAGCTTACACGCTCCTTTATACCGGCGGCCTAAAGATTTATTCTACCCAAGACCCTGAGATTCAGGCAATTTGCGATGAAGTTTTCAGCAATCCCGAGAACTTCCCCGAAAATGTCAAATGGTACTTAAATTATGAACTGACCGTTCAAAAGAAAAACGGAGAGTTGGAAAACTACAGTACTGAGATGTTCAAAGCGTATTTCAAGGAATCGAATCTAAAGTTCAATCTGATTTATGCTTCTCAAGAAGATGCAATGGCCGCGATTGAAGAATATAAGGCTGCGGTAATGGAATCGGGCGACGAAGTATTTGCCGAGAAAATAAACCTTACCCCTCAGCCTCAGATATCTCTCACCGTAGAAGACCAGAGCAGCGGAGTTGTCGTGGCGATGGTCGGCGGACGAGGTGCCAAAGAAGGAAGCCGTACCTTGAACCGAGCTACCGACACGGTAAGACAGCCTGGTTCTACTTTCAAAGTTGTATCTACTTATGCTCCGGCACTTGACAGCGCAGGACTCACCCTTGCCAGCATACAAAACGATGCCCCCTTTAATTATGCGGACGGCACTCCCGTAAGAAACTGGTATGGAGAGGCATACCGAGGCCTTTGCTCTCTGCGTTTAGGTATTCAGGATTCCTTAAACATTGTTGCCGTAAAAACTTTGACACAGATTACACCAAGGCTTGGGTTTGATTATCTGTTGAACTTCGGCTTCAGCACGCTCGTCGAAAATGAAACGATAGGCAATCAAGTGAAATCCGATGTCGTGCAGTCGTTAGCTCTCGGAGGAATTACAAGAGGCGTCACGAACGAAGAATTGAATGCAGCTTACGCCACAATTGCAAATCACGGTGTTTACATTAAACCAAGATTGTATAATACAGTCGTAGATCATGATGGCAACGTAATTTTGGACAATACACACCCCGAAACCAAACAGGTTATCAAAGAAACGACCGCATTCCTTTTAACAGACGCCATGGTTGATGTTGTTACAAAAGGTACCGGCGCTTCTGTTAATTTCGGCGGCATGGCTATTGCCGGTAAAACAGGGACGACCTCCGACTATAATGATGTATGGTTTTCTGGATATACACCCTATTATACGGCTACTACATGGGCAGGCTTCGATAATAATACAAAACTTGCCGGAGAGGAAAAGAATCTTGCCAAGAAGCTTTGGCGAGCGGTTATGTCTCAAATCCATGAGGATTTGCCCAATGAATCGTTTTCGGTTCCCGCAGGTATAGTAACTGCAACCGTATGCTCTAAGTCCGGCAAATTACCGATACCGGGATTGTGCGACGGTACTCTGACCACGGAATATTTTGCCGAAGGCACTGTTCCTACAGAAAGCTGCAACGTTCACTATCAAGGCTCCATATGTCAGTACAGCTCTTTACCGGCAACCGAGTTCTGTCCGTTTAAGGTAGAAGGTGTTCTGGAGCTTACTCCCATAGAGGATGTGTCCTTACAAGGCGGCTCTTCCACCACTACGCAGGTAACTAATCCGGACGGAACCGTATCATCAGTGACCGTACCGGCAAACCAGACAAATACGTGTCCTCATACTGCAGAATTCTTTGCAACACCCGGTTATGAGGCTATCATAGAACAGCAACGCAATGAAATACAACAGCGCAACATTGCTGCTCAGCAGGCGGCTTTAGCTGCTCAGCAGGCGGCTCAGCAATCCGCAGCGCAACAACCGCAGCCGCAGCAATAAGCTTCCTATTACGTAGAAAAAAAAGCGTCTTACACTATTATATTAGTGCAAGATGCTTTTTCTATGTCCTTGTTTTATACGCCTTTAATGTCCCGGATTTTCTTTTCCAACGCTTCTACTCCGTTTTTTGCATTGGAGATTGCCGTACACTGCTCTGTAAACTCATTATACTCCGCTTCTTTGAACTGCTCATAATACAGCCTGCCGATTTCCATGTAATTTTTCTTAATTACTTCTTCACAAGTATTAATCTGGCTTCTTAAATTGGCAATTTCGGCAAAGTTCTTCGCCTTATCCGCCACATCTTTCCCCGTCGACACAACCGTCTCTCCTACTTTTTCAAAAAAATCCATTTCCTATTCCTCCTTCTTTTTGCTATTTTTATAGCTTTTACCTTCTTCCGCATATTCCATCGCATTATGTAAATTAGATTGAACTTCTTCTTCCGTCACCTTGCGCATTATCTTGCCAGGACACCCTACGAGCAGGGAATTATCGGGGACAACCATATTTTGAGGCACTAAAGCTCCTGCTCCGATAATACAGTTTTTACCTATTCTCGCCCCATTCAAAATAATGGCTCCCATACCGATAAGCGTATTATCTTCCACCGTACTTCCATGCACGATAGCACCATGACCAATTGATACGTTCTCGCCAATATGCACCGGAAAACTGTTTTCCACATGTAACACGGCATTATCCTGTATATTGCTTCTATTTCCAATTACAATTGCGGCCCGATCCGCCCTCACGGTGGCGTTAAACCAGATGCTGCAGTCCTCTCCCACGGTTACATCACCCAATACAATCGCCCCCTCGGCGATAAAAGCGCTTTCGTGAAACCTTGCTTCCTTCATTGCAATCCTCTTTTCTCTATTAGCTTATTTCTATTCTACTACTATTCTACTGTTCTTTTCAACATAAACCTGTAGTTGTTTCACACCTTGTTCCAAGCCATTACTTTTATATTCAAAAGGCAGATTTTGCGTTGACAAAGTTATTTTAAGATGATACAATAGCTTTCGGTATTGCTGATGTGGCACAGTCGGTAGCGCACCTCATTGGTAGTGAGGAGGTCACGGGTTCGATTCCCGTCATCAGCTTTGTTAAAGTCCAGTAATCAGCTGGGCTTTTTTTGTGTTGTTTTTCATATGACTTCTGCTCTCATTACACTCCGGATCAGACAAGTTTCAAAACCTACCGGAGAGCATACTATAATATTGAATCAATACTCATATTTTACCTTCAATAGTTTATCGCAGTATCAAAACACATTAACATTTGTTTCATCATAACCCAGAGAAAGACGGCGTATGGGATGCCCCAATAAATACGCCGTCTTTTTTTGCTTTGCCATATAAAGAAGAAAATGATGTATACTCTTCCGGTTCTTAAATTTCGCAATAATTTACATATTCAATATTTCTTTTACTAAATAATTCTTATTTCCATATTTAACGAATATTTTCTGGACAACTAACATATAAATAAAAAAAAGAGGATGTTTTTATGGATACATATCAAACATTATCTTTATTATTTCAATTCGGAGGATTCATAGTTGCATTACTCGTATACGTACATAAAACCAAATAAACACTTTCAATAAGCTGTAAATCCACGGTGCGGATTTACAGCTTATTGAGTATTATACTTTAATTTCGAACTTCAAAACCATATTTTCTTATTCGTATCCAAGAGGAAAGGCAATAATAATTACTTTTTCATGCTTATAGCCAGTTCAGCCTTTTCCACAAGTTTTTCTTTGGTTAATCCATATTTTACCATGAGTGCCTGTGCTGTTCCGGAATGTCCGAATATATCTTCCACTCCGTGGCGAATCAGCGGAACCGGGCAGGTTTCTCCAAGAACTTCCGCTACAGTGGCGCCTAATCCTCCTATTATATTATGTTCCTCTGTCGTTACGATCGCACCTGTCTCTTTTGCTGCCTTTACAATAATATCTTTATCAATCGGCTTAATGGTATGCATATCGATGACCCTCGCCACGATTCCCTTTTCCTGTAAAAACTCCGCTGCCTCTAAGGCGATCTGCACCATAAGTCCGGTAGCAATAATCGTCACGTCTGTTCCTTCTTTCAGCGTGATTCCTTTCCCAATCTGAAAATCATAGCCTTCAAAACTTGAAGTTACATTTTCCACTCCGGATCTCCCCAGTCTGAGATAGCAAGGACCTTTATATTCAATCATCGCTTTTACTGCCGCCCTGGTCTCATCGGCATCACAAGGGTTTATCACTACCATTCCGGGAATGGTACGCATTAAGCTCAAATCTTCTATACATTGATGGGTTGCACCATCTTCACCGACTGATAGTCCTGCATGAGTACCCACAATCTTTACATTGAGTCCCGGATATGCCACAGAGTTTCTAATCTGGTCATAGCCTCTCCCTGCCGCGAACATAGCAAAAGTATGACAGAAAACTATTTTTCCCGTAGCCGCAACTCCTGCTGACATTCCTATCATATTCGCTTCCGCAATACCGGCATTGCGAAAACGCTCCGGATATTTCTCCGCAAAATAACACGACATCGTGCATATGGTTAAATCCGCGTCAAATGCTACAATATCCGGGTTTTCTCCATATTCGCAAAGAGCACGTCCGTAGGCTTCCCTTGTTGAAATGATTTCTCCCATGTCTACACCTCCAACTCTTCTATCCGTTCCCGGATTTCTTTAAATGCCTGTTCATATTGTTCCGAATCCGGCGTTTTCCCATGCCAGTTTACATTGTTTTCCATGAAGGACACACCCTTGCCTTTTACCGTTTTTGCAATTGCAACGGTAGGCTTTCCCTTGCATGCTTTCGCGTGTTCCACCGCATCGGCGATTGCATCCGGATTATGTCCGTCTATACAGATTACATTCCAATTAAAAGCCTTAAATTTATCATCAATAGGATACGGGGACATAACCTCCTCAACAGTTCCGTCTATTTGAAGATTATTATTATCTACGAATAACATGAGATTGTCCAGCTTATAATTCCCCGCTGCCATAACCGCTTCCCATATCTGTCCTTCTTGAATCTCTCCGTCGCCAACCATAGCATATACTCTGTAACTCTTTTTGTACATCTGCGCAGAAACAGCCATTCCTACCGCTGCGGAAAGTCCTTGTCCCAAAGAACCGGCGGACATATCTACTCCTCGAACTTTAGTCATCTCTACGTGTCCGGAAAGGTCGCTATCCACGTTGCGGAAGGTCTTCAGTTCCTCCACCGGGAAATAGCCCCTTAATGCCAAAGTCGCATACAAAGCAGGACTCGCGTGCCCTTTTGATAACACAAAACGGTCTCGCTCCTCCTCTCTGGGATTTTTCGGATCAATATTCATCTTATCAAAATAAAGTACTGCTAAAATATCCGCTTCCGAAAAGGAGCCTCCTATATGTCCGGAATCGGCTGCCTGCACTGCTTTCAACGCCTGTTCACGTATTTTCATACCTAACGCCAGCAGTTTGTTTCTTTGCTCTTTTTCCATGTTTTCCTCCTGTCTGTGATAACTTATAATATTTCATATCCGGTTCTGTTACTTCTACCGATGGTACCATACAAGAACTAGCTATTATATTAAACGCTTTATGAAAGTTTTGCAATACCTCATCTTCATTTTTTATGCTGATTTAATAAAAAAATACCTATATATCAGTTTTTCTTGTATGATTTTGTATATTATTCCATATTACAGCGCTAAATATATCCAGACAATAAAAAAACATATGAAATTTTCTTTCGTACAGCTTCTATTGTTTTCTGCCAAGTGTCAACAAAATTTTAATCCGTTATGCACATCCAAATGCCGTGAGCACAATTGTTCCAACAACGCTTTCGAATGGCTTACGACCAGCATCCCTATGTCTCTCTTAAGCGTTTCCTCTTTTAAGAAATTCCATATCTGAGCCTGTGTAAGCAAATCTAGCATAGTCGTAATCTCATCGGCCATAATAAACTTCGTCTCCGTTCCCAGCGCACGGGCAATACAAAAGCGCTGAAGTTCTCCACCGGAAAGCTCTATCGGATAACGATTCATCCATCCTTTCTTAATACCGAGACCATTTACTATATGTTCATCGATAGCTCCGGCCTCGGCCAGAACCTGAGACATTTTAAGCCGAGGATTAATTACAAGCTCCGGGTGCTGCCAAATCATCTGCACCGGGCAATATCTTCGATAAGTTTGAATTGGCCTTTCATCTAAGGTAACAACTCCCGAATCGGGTTCTTGATAACCTGCGAGGATCTTACATAACGTAGTCTTTCCAAAACCACTGGGCGCATTTAACCCCACAATCTCACCGCTTTCTATTGACAGCGAAAAGTGATTTAATATTTGTCTGTCAGCACCCTCGTATCGAAATGACAACTCGTCTCCCTTCAATATCATAGGTCCGCCTCCTTAATACTCTCTATCGCCCGGAATCCGTTTTGGGGCATCGCACGCCATAATGCCCTTGTATAAGGATGACTCAGCTTTGATTCATCGGAGAAATCGGAGGCCTGTGCCTCTTCCAGGGTCATTCCGGCATAAAATACTACCACACGGTCGGCGGCTTCTATTGCCAATTCCAAATCATGTGTAATAATTAGCACAGCCGCACCATCATCGGCAATTTTGCGAAAATGCCCGAGCACCTGTTTCGCCGCATCGATATGAATACCTGGGGTCGGTTCATCCGCAATTACCAGTCTGGGGCTGTCCATCACCGCTGTGGAAATAAGAACCCTTCGTGCCATACCTCCGGAAAGTTCAAAAGGGTATAGTTTCTCCACTTCCTCACCCAGTCCATATCGGTTCAAAGTTTGAAGCATTTTTTCTTTGGAACGCTTATCGTTTACACTCTTACGTATCTGGAAACCTACTTTCATGAGCGGATCCAAGTAAGATACGCTTTGCGGTACCAACACAATTTCCTTTCCCCGAAGCTGTTCGATGCGCATCTGCGTCAACGGTTCCCCGCAATAACTCATCCGGCCGCTAAAAGATGCGTTATAAGGCAATATTCCTAATATAGCATGGGCCAGTAAGCTTTTTCCGCTTCCGCTAGCCCCCACAACGGCAACCACTTCCCCCTCAAAGAGCTTTAAATTTAAATCTTTTATCACCTGCAAGTCATTTTTTCTAAACATGTCGACATACTGTGAAAATGAAACAGACAAATTCTGTATATCGAGAATCGGTATTCTATCCATCCTCTTCCTCCTCATTCATGTGCGCTTGCAGGGTCAAGAAGTTTTCTTGCCATGCCGCCGATATAATCGAATAAAATGACTATTAGACTTAAGGAAATACCCGGAAATACTGCGAGCCACCAGCTCCCTGTTAACAGATAACGAATACTCTCGGAGAGAATGACACCGATTGCCGGCTGTTCGGGCGACAATCCAAATCCCAGAAAAGTAATGCTCGCCTCATGAAGTATGGCATGGGGAAATAATAAGATCAAACCTACCATAAATTGAGGAACCAAATGCGGAAGCATGTGTCTGGTTACAATCCGAAGCCTGCCGGTTCCCAGCTTTGCCGCCACTTGTACATAGCCGCTTTGCTTAAGCTGTAACACCTCTCCACGTATCACACGGGCAAGAGACATCCAATGCGTACATAATATTCCTATAACAATACCACGAAATCCTTTCCCACAAGCGAAAGAGATGAGCATGAGAAGTAAGATATGCGGAATCCCCATCACAAGGTCGATAAGCCAGCCGATAAATATATCTACCGTCTTCCCCATGACCGCTGCCGCCGAACCGAGAGCAAAAGCAATCAGTGCACTTATCGTTGCTGTAAGAAGACCAATCCGTATACTCATTGAAAGGCCGGCTATGGTGCGGGCAAACATATCACGTCCCATCCAGTCGGTGCCAAAGGGATATCTAAGAGACGGTGGCTGATTTTTCCGTGTAAAGTCGGTTTTCATAGCCGCATCTGTATTTAGCACACCCGCTATGAGAATGCAAAGAAGAAACGAGACGGCAAGCACAAGCAGTACAAGCATAGCCTTGCGCCGATTGATGCTCATGACCTAGCCCCCTTTCTTATGCGAGGGTCCACTATGCCGTAAAGAATATCGGCAATAAAATTTCCAGCAAACACAATGGCCGCACTAATTACGGTGATTCCTAAAAGCAAAGGAATATCCCCGCCAAGTCCTGCCGTTACAACCGCTTGCCCGAGTCCGGGATAAGAAAAAACCTGTTCAACCAGAATAGAACCTCCAAATATTTCACTAATGGAAGCAAATTGCAGCGTTATAGCGGGAAGCAAAATATTGCGCAGCCCATGATGTCTGAATATCTCCCATCTTTTTTCTCCGCGCGCGACAGCAAACAGAACATATTCACTTTCCAACACATCGATCATCTTTTCACGTGTATGCAAAACTATATTGGATATCCCCGTAATACTGAGCGTGACTGCTGGAAGTATCGCATGTTGCAATCTGTCTGACAGACTGACCGATGCCGCATCCATACCTATAGGAACGCTTAGCCCGATAGGAAACAGTCCCAGCCAAACGGAAAACACAAGCAAAAACAGAAGAGCCAGCCAAAAAGTCGGAGCACTCGCCGTCAGCAAAGCATATCCTTTAATTAACTTATCAATTATTTTGCCCCTGTTCATTCCAGACAAAATACCGAGAAAAAAACCAATACCTCCTGAAATTATCCAGGCAAAAACCATAAGCATCAATGAATTGGAGAGCTTCTGCATGATTACGGAGGCAACACTTTGTCTATACAAAAGAGAGGTGCCCATATCTCCATGTAAAAATGCACGTACCCACGCCAGATATCGCTCGATGGGCGCTTCATTTACCCCCCAATACATCTCCAGTTTGTCAATCTGTTCCTGACTGAGAGAGCCGAGCGCCGTCTGACTGATATTGGCCTGCAGAGGATCTATCGGAGACAAAGATACAAGTATAAATGCCGTGATGCTCACAAACAGCAACAGCAATAACATCCGTATAAAATTCTTAAACATATACACCATCAGTTTATTCATATTATTGTACCCAACTCCACCGGTCAACATTATTTACAATAGACCAGCCATGACCGTGAGGGTGAATCTTCTGCTGCGCTACCTGCAGTCCCTCTCTGGACCAATACAGATGGTCGATATTTACCAGCCACACCCACGGCAAATCCAACGAGGTACCGGTGGTTCCATCCCACTGCGCTTTCTGCCACAGCGCATAGGCTTCCTCCAAATTGCTGCTTGCAAGCGCCCGATCCATATATGCGTCCACCTTTTCATTAGCATAAGGAGAATATTCTGCCAGGCCGGTTTCTGACATAGTATGATAAATGTTATAAAGCTCCATCGGCGTGTGTGCTCCCCAGCCCCATGTCATGACTTCGCTCTGTGCCCGTTCATAGGCTATATCCCAGCCTACTCCTTCAATAGTCGCATCAATTCCGAGTGCCTCCAGTTGATTAGACGAATCCGCCGCCAGCGCCTGTCTGATTGAATCGCTGACAGGATAAAGAATATTGATTTCTGCTCTTAGCCCGTCTTTTACACGAATGCCATCATCTCCTGCAACCCAGCCAGAGTCCTCCAATAAGGCAATGGCTCCTTCAAAATCACAGGCAGTCACTGTATCTGCATTGAACCATGGCATTTTATCACAAACGCTGTAAGCAGGCGTCCCATATCCGTTCAGTACATTGTCAATCATCTGCTCGCGATCGATGCCCATATTGATTGCTTTTCGAATAGCAATGTCACTTGTAACATCATTTCCGATACCCCCGTCTGAAGGAACAGCAGGCAGGTTAAAACCGCGGTTGTCCACCGTTTCAAAGCTTAGCAATTCATAGCCTTCTACGGTTTGATCCGAATAAGATGCCGCCGTATAGGATAAATCCACCTGCCCGGCCTTCACTGCCGCAAAAGCCGCTTGTTCTTCCATAAATACGATGGTCACTTTTTTCATAAGGATTTCATCGCCGTAATAAATCGGATTCGCTTCCAATATGATCTGCTGCCCCTTATCCCATTGTTTCAGCATATATCTGCCTGATCCTATCGGATGCTGCCCGTAATCAGGCCAATAGGCATGTTCGGGAACGATGCCCACAATAGACATAGTATACGGCCAAATGGAATAAGGCTTGATCATATGAAATTCTACCGTAGTGTCATCAACAGCCTGCGCTTGATCTAACATAGTAAAGTCGTTGACAGAACTTTCCCCTTTAACCGTATTATATGTAAATGCCACATCTTCAGCGGTTAATTTTTCTCCATCCGTAAAAAAGACATCGTCTCTGATTTTTACAGTCCATAACAACCCGTCTTCACTTACTGAAACATCCTTTGCCAAATCATAAGCAATCTGCAAATCGTTTGTAGTAACAGTCAGCGTGCTCTGAATCAAAGGCTCATGCACATGCTCTCCCGCACCCCAGCCATATGCCGGATCAAAACCTGCTTCCGGCTCTGAGTTAACACCCATAGCTATAATTACCGAATCCTTTTGAGCATTATCTCTCCCGAACACATCGGAACTCCCCGTCTGCTTGCCGCATCCTTCCAAGACGGTAAGAAGCATCAGCCATACAGCCACAGAAACAGCTATTCTTTTCATTTGCAATATCCTCCTAAAAATATCTGCCACGAAAGTGAGACACAGTTTGCTGTGTCACCATACGTTCGTGGCATATTTGTGCTATACATAAACAGAATTATAGTTTTGCAATCGTCTATTAAATTAATATGTAAAGTTATTATACGTGGACTCAAACAAACAGTCAACCGTACATTTTATATTCATTTTATATTTACTTTTTATCATTTTGTTCCTTAAAAAATACGACCCGGATTAATATCTGGGTCGCAAATTATATTATTAACTTAAGTTTAAATACTGACAAATAGCACTAGATAAAGTTAATCTAACAAATAGCTTTCCTCAATTTTCCCTTTATCCGCTGCAACGCGTTGTCCGTGGACTTTTCATCCTTCCCGAGTACTTTTGCGATTTGAACATAGCTCATTCCTGTAATATACAAATCCAACACCTGCTTTTCAAAGGTACTCAGTTCTCTTTCTATCGTCTTTTCCAGACTTTCCACATTTTCCTTATCAATTACCACTTCCTCCGGACTCAGCTCTGCCCTGGAAGCGAGTACGCTTAAAAGCTCCGCTTCCTCACTCCCCTGTTCGCCTTGAGACGTTACACTGCTGTATAAAGAAATATATGTATTCAAAGGCGCGTGCTTCTGCCTTCCGGAGGCTTGCACTGCCGTATACATCTGTCTGGATATACATAAATCCGCAAAGGTAAAAAAGCTCGCATCTCTTCCGCTGTCATAATCCCGAATGGCCTTAAACAGCCCTATCATTCCCTCCTGAATCAGATCATCGCTGTCGGCACCTAAAATATACATGGATTTTGCCTTGCTTTTTACCAGATTTTTATACTTATCCATAATATAATCGGTAATATTTTCTTCCCCATCGCGCAGACGTAAAATTAATTCTTCGTCGCTATACTGCTCATAAGAATCCTGCATGTCCGAATCCTCCGTTATTGTATAATAATCGCTTCCCCGCCGTATTCATAATTATTTTGTGTTTCTTCTTTTTCTTCTGTCACGCTATTACTGTTTGAAGCATTATCCTGTATTTCATCCTGCATCGGAGGAGGGGTTACAATCACGGCGCTGTCAGCCGCTTTCTCATTGTTTTCTTCTATTTTTTTCTTCTCTTCTTCGCTGAGCTGTTCCTCTTCAATTTCTTGTACTTCTGCCGTCACTGCATTTCCCGGCACCTCATTTCCCGACACTTCATTACCGCTGGTTGAAGCATCGGCAACAGCATTCCCGCTAACGCTTTCTTCCGCCGGGGAATTCCCGCTGACGGTACTTCCGTATAAAGCATCCTCTTCCATAATGCGGATAATCTCACTGGCAATATGTTCTGCAAGAATTTGATATCCTCCCGGATTGCCGTGTACTCCGTCCGGCATATATGTGGAGATAATCTGCGCATCGTGAGTATCCAGCATATTGGAATTATATAAGTCAATAACATCTATACCATATTCCGCAGCCAATTCTACAATCGCATTCACAAAGACATTCTGCGGAAGAAGGTAATCTCTCTGACTCATTAAATAATCATGCAAAACATTGGGCAACGGTGTAACGAAGATAATCTTCGCGTCAGGATAATCCTCCTTCAAGCCTCGCATCAATTCATCCACGTCACCGTAAAACGTCCGGGGTTTCTTTTCTTCAATATTACCCAGTTCTTCCAAAGAGGCGGCAAATCCATCGTTAGTGCCTCCCATAACGATAATAATGTCAGAATCCTTCGGAATCTCCTTATAGCGTTCCACAAATGCCTTATCCCAATAACGCCCATAGGAAGAACCGCCGATTCCCAGATTATAGACCTCTTGTACATTCAATACATTCTTAAGTACAGAAGGATATGAATATTTCCGATAATCCTCCAGAGAATTCAAATTATCGCCTGCCGTCAGACTGTCACCGAGACAGGCTATCTTCATATCCGAGAAATCTATCGTTCCGTTTGCAATCCTTGCTTTGTCTTCTCCGTTTATCTGCATCGTTTCAACATAAGAAGGACGCATACTCCTTTTTCCTTCTAATGTCGTATCCGATTCTCCATTATCAAGCGGAAATTCCTGCTCATTTCCCGATACTGTTTCTTCCGTATCCGTTTCGTTGACCGATACGCTGTCTTCAGACTCCGATATCGCTTCCGTATCCGATACCTCTTTCGTATCCGGTACTTCCTCCGTGTCCGTCATCTCTTTTTCATTTGGACGGTTAATTTTTTCGTCCAAGAATTCCTGTAACGCTTTGCTGTCATCCGACAGTTCCTTAATCTGGGTCTGCATACCCTCTAACTGGGACTGAATCTCTTGATTACGCACATTCAGTTCTTTCTGATATATTTTTTCCCTGCATAAAGCATAACCCTTATAAATTAACACTGCAGCAAGAATTACGCCTAATACTCCAATAATCCAGAATAAAATTTTCTGAATATTATACGAATCCCTTTTCATAATATACCCCTAACTGTATCTTTATACCATACGCTGCCTTACTATCTCGTAAGCAAGAACTCCCGCCGCTACCGATGCATTCAGGGAATCGATATCCCCCTTCATGGGAATCGATGCTATGAAATCACATTTTTCTTTAACCAGCCTGCCTACGCCTTCCCCCTCGTTTCCTATCACAAGTCCGATAGGACCTTTTAAATCCAGCTTGTACATAGTAGTTCCTTCCATATCGGCACATACAAACCATAATCCGAGTTTTTTCAGATTCTCTATCGTTTTTACCAAATTGGTTACTTTAGCTACCGGCGTATAATTCAATGCTCCAGCCGAAGTACGCGCTACTGTCGCCGTAAGTCCGACCGCACGGTTCTTCGGTATGATTACGCCGTGTGCGCCTGCCAGATTCGCCGTTCTGATAATGGCTCCCAGATTATGCGGATCCTCGATATTATCCAACAGAAAAATAAAAGGAGGCTCCCCTTTTTCTTCTGCCGCCTTCAAGATATCCTCCACTTCCGCATATTCATATGCGGCAGCGTATGCGATAACGCCTTGGTGTTTTCCGCTTTCGGACATCTGATCCAGTCTATCCCTCGTCACAAATTTCACGATGGCATTCTGCTTTTTGGCCTCTCTTTTTATTGTAGTAATAGGCCCATCTTGACATCCGTCCAGTATAAATATTTTATCTATCGGTTTTCCGGAACGGAATGCCTCTATTACCGCATTTCTTCCTTCAATTGTGAATTCTTCATATCTCATATTTTCATAGCCCGCCTTATCCGGTTTTAATCTTTTCTTTAACACGTAATTATAATATCTATAAATCCGTTTGAATCTTATGTAAACTTACCTTTATCAGCTCAATCACCCTGTCCATTTCGTCCCTGAGGTAGAGGTATCCGAACAAAGCTTCCAATCCAGTCGCTTTCCGGTAATCGTGCATGGTCGCATTCTTGGCTTTTGTATATGATTTGGCATTCCTCCCCCGCTTGTACACTGCCAGTTCTTCTTCGGTAAGATACTCCTGCAAAGCATCCGCCATCGCTGCCTGCGTTGCTGCGTTTACATATTTTACCGCCATCTTATGCAGATTGTTGGCAGATCGGTTTCCCCGTTCCACTACAACAGTCCGAACAATTACATCATAAATGCTATCCCCTATATACGCAAGCGCAAGAGGCGAATATTCTTTAATATCCACCTCTTTACAATTAAATTCTATTTTCAGTTTTGCAATTAAGCTCTTTTCCATTTAACACCTTCACGAGTATCTTCCAGTATAATACCCTTATCCAACAATTCCTTACGGATTTCGTCTGCTCTCGCAAAATTCTTCTCTTTCCTTGCCTTCTGTCTCTCTTCAATGAGCCCTTCGATATCAGAATCGAGAAGTTCCTCTTTTCTCTCCACAATCAGACCGCAAACATCGGACAGTTCAACTACTTCATCCTTTAATGCTTTTATAAATTCCGCAGTATGTGACGAATCGGCGTTCGTATTGATAAATTTCACAAGTTCAAAAATTACCGAAATTGCATCCGCCGTATTAAAATCATCGTCCATCGCTTCGTCGAACTTCTTGATGAAGCCCTTCGCTTCTTCTATAAGCGCCTGCTCATCCTCTCTCATAGGCTCCGAAGCTACGTTTTCCAGCAGATAATTTAAGTTGCTTACACTGGTAACAATTCTTTCATATCCGTTCTTAGCGGCATCCATCAAATCAGCGCTAAAATTGAGGGGGCTTCTGTAATGTGCCGATAGCATGAAGAAACGAAGCACCTGTAAATCATATTTTTCGGCTATATCCCTGACCGTAAAAAAGTTACCGGCAGATTTGGACATCTTTTTGTTATCGATGTTCAGGAAGGCATTATGCATCCAATATCTTGCAAAAGGTCTTCCGTTAGCCGCTTCGGACTGGGCAATCCCATTTTCATGATGGGGGAAGACAAGATCTTCTCCGCCCGCATGGATATCTATTTCGTCGCCAAGATATTTTTTACTCATAACGGAGCATTCAATATGCCAGCCGGGACGTCCGTTACACCACGGCGATACCCAGTATGGTTCTTTATCCTTTTTAGGCTTCCAGAGAACAAAATCCAAAGGATCCTCTTTCTGGTCTTCTCCCGATACGAGAAGGGAACGGTTCCCTCCCTGCAAATCGTCCAGATTTTTATGTGAAAGCTTTCCGTATTCCTTAAAGCGGCGTGTTCTATAATATACAGTTCCGTCCGATGCTTTATAGGCAAAGCCCTTTTCAATAAGACTTTCTATCATCTCCAGCATGCCGCAGATTTCATTGGTCGCAAGAGGATGAGTGGTTGCCGGTCTTACGTTCATAGCTGCCATATCTTTTTTGCATTCCGCAATATATCTCTCGGAAATTACGGTAGCTTCCACGCCTTCTTCCACAGCTTTTTTAATAATCTTATCATCTACATCGGTAAAGTTGGATACATAATTGACTTCATATCCCTTATGCTCCATGTAACGCCTTACGGTATCGAACACGATCATCGGTCTGGCATTTCCGATATGAATCAGGTTGTAAACAGTCGGACCGCAGACATACATTTTCACTTTTCCCGGCTCGATTGGTACAAATTCTTCCTTTTTCTTTGATAAAGTATTATATATTCTCATTACTCTTAACCTTTCTTCTCCATTTACTCGTACAAATTATCTTTTATTCCGTTATTTATCCTGTTCCGTATCGCTGCGGCGTTTCAATTCCCGCACCACCGCTTCCAGCTCCAGCAAACGGTTGGTCAATTCGCTGTTCTCACGGCGTAAGCCTGCAATATCTTCTTTGACAGGATCCGGCAGATTAATCTGATCCATTTCTTCCTGCGGCAACGCCTGATTATTTCTTTTTACCACACGTCCCGGAACGCCCACTACCGTAGAACCGGACGGAACTTCTTCCAATACAACGCTGCCCGCACCTATTTTAGAATTATCGCCAATTTTAAAGGATCCTAAAACTTTGGCTCCGGCGCTGATCATTACATTATTCCCTACCGTAGGGTGTCTCTTCCCGCACTCTTTACCAGTGCCTCCGAGGGTAACTCCCTGATATAGTGTCACATTATCACCGATAATCGTAGTCTCCCCAATGATAACTCCGTGTCCGTGATCGATAAAGAATCCTTTTCCGATCTGCGCTCCCGGATGTATCTCGATTCCTGTCTTACGCACTCCGCGCTGAGATACCCATCTGGCAAGAAAATAATGCTTTTTCAAATACAGCTTATGTGCCAGTCTGTAATGCAGCATTACCTTAAAACTGGGATACAAAAAAACCTCCAGCGCACTATGAATTGCCGGGTCCCGCTCTCTGATTACGGCAATTTCTTCACGCACTCTTTTTAGAAACCCCATATCATTCCTCCATATCAAAAAAACTTCGTCCTCATAAAAATATGATAAGAGACGAAGTTATCCGCGGTTCCACTCTAATTAAAGACAATAAAAAAATCGTCTTTCCCTTGTGTAGCGTAACGTGCTTTCCCGTATCCGGATACTTGAAAAATTCTCTTTCTCCGAATCAGCTCACAAATGCACTTGGGTTATCTTCGTATCAGGACTGCTTTCAGCCGACGGCATTCCCTCTCTGGCATCGTCAGATAACTTACTCTTTTTGTTCGAAGCCTTTATCTTATTTAGACGAAGCTTATTCCTTAGTTCAGCATATGCAAAAAACCTTTGTTTGTCAACACATTTTTGTATACCGCCCATATTTTCGGGCATCCGCCGCATGACAATTTACACTTAATCGTATTCCTGTTTCCAGATATTCCTGCTCGAGAACTTGAGAATTCTCCATAAAATAAGATACGATCTGTCCCTTATCATAAGGAATGTGGAAATCCACCGTTACGTAATCGGAATATACCGTTTTCAAAATCATTTCTACCAGCTCTGAGAGTCCTTGGCCGCTTTTGGCCGACATATAGATTTTATCATTCCCTACTACTTTAGGCAAAGCCTCAATTTCGCACAAATCTGCCTTATTGTATATATAAATGGCCGGGATATTAACGGCTCCGATTTCCTGCAACGTCTCCTCAGTTACCTTTATCTGTTGCCTGTATTCCTCATCCGAATAATCGATCACATATAACAGCAAATCGGCATTCTTAACCTCTTCCAACGTGGATCTGAATGCTTTTACCAGCCCATGAGGTAGCTTATGAATGAAACCGACCGTATCGGACAGAAGAAATTCTTTATTGTTGCCTGTATTAATGTTTCTGACGGTCGTATCCAGTGTGGCAAAAAGCATATCTTTTTCCAGAACCTTTTTATCCTCATCCTGCAAATACCTCTCCACCATGGCGTTCATCAAGGTAGACTTTCCGGCATTGGTATACCCTACCAAGGAAACCTTAGGTATTCTCGCAGACAACCTTCTCTTACTCTGGGTCTCCCTCTCCTTAGACACTTCCTCAAGCTCCCTCCTCAGTTCCACGAGACGTCTCTCGATTTTACGCCTATCCAGCTCCAGCTTTTTCTCACCGGCCCCCTTGCTGCTCATGCTGCCGCTGGCACCGCCTTGCCTTGTCAAAGCCTCATGCATGCCTACCAGTCGGGACAGAAGATATTGTAGCTTCGCCGTCTCTACCTGCAGCTTGGCCTCTCGTGTCTTTGCTCTTCTGGAGAAAATATCCAAGATTAAGGTAGTTCTGTCCAATACAGGTTTCTCAAGTTCTTTTTGAAGGTTACGAAGTTGGGACGGCGTCAGTGAATTATCGAAAATAACAATATCCGCCTCCAAAGCCCTTGCATAATCCTTGACCTCCTGCACCTTGCCCGCTCCGATATAATGTGACTTGTTGACCGTTGCCATCTTCTGCGTCACTACGCCTGCCACCGACATGTAGCACGCCTCCGCCAGTTCTTCAAGTTCCTTCATAGAGCGGTCAAAATTCTCATCCTCGCCTGTATCCAATCCTACCAACAAAGCCTTCTCCAATTCCTGCGGCTCCGATTTCTGTATTTCGTCTTGTATCATATTCTCCGCTCCCTATACAATCTCATTAATAAAAACGTTAGAAAATAACTTCAGAGACTCAAGTTGACATAATATTTCATCCTTTATTTCCCCTTGCGTGAAAATAAAACACTCTTCCGGCGTCTTATAACCAAATATCCATGAAGTCAATTTATCTATCGTTGTTGAGCACAGAGGTGCTCCGTCCATTTCTGTCCGTTTTTGTACAAGTGACTCTTTGCACCCGATACGGCAGTGCCATATTCCGTTGTTCTCCATTATCATCGGGTCGGTAATGGCGATAGTCAATAAAATAAGATTCCGACTATCTTCTCCATGCCCGGGCTTCATTCTGAGTAAAGATAACATAGCCTGCACATCTACAATTCTCGCCATGATAATAGGCTTATCGCCCGCTTCTTCCAAAAATCCGCTCTCTTTACCAAAAGCGTCACTACCGAATGCTGCTTCCTGAATGTCCTCTTCTCCGCCTTCTCTTGTGTATAAGAAATATCCGATTATCCGCTTGTCCGCCTCCTGGCTTTCCTGCTCGCTAATAAGATAAACAGCTCCGTTCTGTACTTTCAGTTCCTTTACCAGCGTATTGTAATACGCTGCATCCCTGTGGGTAAAAACATCATAGTCCTTATGGAGATGAAAATTTACATAGTCTAATAACTGTGGAATCTCCTGCTTTTTTAGCTTCGTAATTTTCTTTTGTCCATTCAAATCAGCCATAGCAGCTTTCGGGTTTGGCGATTGAGGTATCTCGGTTTTTACTCTATACTTCTTTTTGTTATAGATATACACGAACTGATATGGTTCATAGATTTTGGGGCTTGCAGGCATTAAAAAGGTAAAAGGCTGTTTTTTCTTATACATGTAATCTATGGAAGCCTTAAGCAGCATTCCCATATATCCTCTATGACGGTATTTCTCATCCGTCGCCACTCCGACAATATAATTTATTTCCAAACGAGTAAATGTATTACCTGTACGGATCTCCATATCGTAGGGAGACAAATGCAGCATTGCTGCTGCATTCTCATTATTTATGTCCGCTGCTCTGGCTTCTCCGGCTTCCTCCTCCGGCAGTATTATAAATGCATGATTTCTTACAGCTTTTTCTTTAAAATAGTAATCCGTGAACTCTCGGGAATCCTCGAAAAATACTTTCTCCCATAAAGGTCTGAGAGTAAGGCACTCCTCTCCCCTTATTTGCTTTATCATATTATATCAATAACCATACCTTTCTCAAAGCTCCAAAAACTCTTTGATCTTTAATCTTTTATCGCAACAAAAAAACTATTTATTAGGACAACCGCCACAGCCTTCGCACTTATTTCGAGACACCATATCCTCCATGTAATAATTCATGGGGCTTGTAAGCAGGCATATAGCCTGTGACGAGATACCGTCTCCGGCTCCCGTAAATCCCAATCCCTCTTCCGTTGTCGCCTTCACATTTACCTGCGCAGCATCGATTCCCAACGCCTGCGCAATATTTTCACGCATTGCATCGATGTAAGGGCTCATCTTAGGAGTCTGCGCTATAATAGTCGCATCTATATTTTCTATTAGAAAACAGTTTTCCTCCAGTTTCTTTGCTACCTCTTCCAATAATTTTAATGAGGAAATCCCTTTATATGCCGGATCCGTATCGGGAAAAAGCTTTCCTATGTCCCCCAATGCGGCCGCACCTAAAAGGGCATCCATAATGGCATGCACAAGAACATCCGCATCCGAATGACCAAGCAGTCCTTTCTCATACGGGATTCTAACCCCCCCAATAATTAAATCTCTATCTTCCACCAGTTTATGGACATCATAACCCATTCCGATTCTCATACTGTATATATCCTTTCTGATATAATGCTTTACAATTCCCGAATTTCGTTTTCTTTTGATTATATCATCATTTTCTTCAAATAGAAATGTCTTTATTGGACTATCTTTTTCGTTTAATTGCTTTTATTCTTTCTTTTTTCACGAACTTTCATACCCGCTTAGATGAGTTTATACTGCTGGATATTCAACACACTCTTTCATTGAATATGCATATTTTAAAGTAAAATATTAATAAGGAGACATAAGACCTCTATGCATTCTTCTACTTATTATACCGGTATCGTAGGCATTATTGAACGAATATCGCCTTTAAATACACAGTGCTGCAATCAAATGCTGACACTTCGCACTCTAAACGGAACGGTCAACTTCATACTTTCTCCGGGAACTTATGTCGCAGATAATACCCCTCTTCGCAACGGAATGCGCGTCACGGCATTTTATGACGCCAATCTTCCTGTACCACTCATATATCCTCCACAATATCAGGCAGCCTTCATCGGTCGCACGGAACCCGGTGAAAATATTAAAGTCAGTTATTTTAACAAAGACCTGGTTAGTGCGGAAAATTCCTTAAAACTGCATATAGACTCCAATACTAGAATCACTACCGCCAATGGACAGCAATTTGCCTGCAGCCTCGGCAATAACCTCTTGATGGTCTATTACAGTGCAACAACAAGAAGTGTTCCGCCCCAGACTACACCCGACAGAATTATTGTCTTCTGTTAAAAAAATCCAAAATCAGCCCACCGGAAATTCTGTTCACTCGTTCGTTCCGGCGGGCTGATTCTGTCTTAATTTTATTACAATTATCTATTCTTTTAGTCAATCCCCAAAAGTCTCTCTATATAATATTGAGTATTAATAATAAACCACAGTTGAGCATCAAATCTCATAATAGTCCAAAGAGATACGCCTTGGAGATTATATTCTGCCGCCAGCTTCGTTCGTGCGTCAAAGCTTCTTGCATCTTTAAACCATACTTGATGTAAAACCCTATTATTATCCATATAGTAAAAATAAGGTGATTGTGCCGCTTCATTAAATTGTATGGGTATATTGTTATCCGCCGCAAATTTTACTGCATCATTATTGGATATTACGGTAGCGCCCGTTGCACCGGGAACATAAGGAAGTGTCCAATCATAACCTTGAGTAGTAATTCCTAGAAAAATCTTTTGAGAAGGAATGATACTGACCCCATAATCTAACAATTCTCTTACAACATTAACCGGAAAAATTGAATTTGGATAGCTGTAAGTCCTAGCCCAATCATAAGAAGTAAATATGATTGCGTCAGCATATTCTGCTAATTTTGAATAGTCAATTTTTTCAAAGCTGCCATCGTATGTATCAATATTTGTAATAGGTGTTATCGTAACAACTACTCTGTATCCTTCCGAATGAAATACTTCATAAGTTTTTCTTATATTTTCCACAATAGCATTGATGTTGTCATAGTTAATGTTCTCTGCATATACGTTTATGCCGTAATAACCCTTCGTTTTCACTGTTTGAAAAATATTATCAATAAGCCGGTCTAGTACGGAAGGATTATTTATTATCTCATAGGTTACTTCACGGCTGATTACTCCTGCTTCCGTAATAGTGGAAACAAACAACATGGGAGCAACACCATAAGCTTTAGCCAGCCGGATAAGTTCGGATTCATCATCGCTGGCAATAATCTCTCCTTCGAGCGTCGCCCTATAATTGAATATAGTCAGATAAGATAAAAATGGAAGTGTTTTTATTAAAACAGATTTATCTATGTAAGCAAAGGTATAACCACTGGTAGCAATTGTTACCGTTTTATTCGTTTGATACTTTATGACAATGGTTTCTCCGGGATACATAAGCTCTCTATCGGAAAGATACGGATTATTCCTTAATAATTCCATTGGAGAAACACCGTATTGTTCCGCAATACCCACCAAGGTATCTCCGGCCTTGACGGTATAGAGTATTTCGGGTTCGACAATCACAATGGTTTGTCCTATTGCTAAATTGTCAGGATTAATAATTCCGTTTTCCAATATTAATCTGTCAGCGGGGGTTCTGTAATATTCTGATATGGAATAGATAGTTTCACCGGGCAGTACTACGTGTATGATCATGCTTTCCCCTCAAAAGGTCTTTTTAATTATATTATATGCCGCTCCTATCTGTTAATGACATTTATATTCCACGACAGAATATAATATTATTTGACATTTTTCGAACCAATTCCATATAGCACCATAATATAATCATAGGAGGTGATTAAACATGAAAGAACGAATCGGAAAATGTGTTGTTCTGAATATTTATGTTGATTGTGAGGAAAGATGGCGCCCTAATAATTTTGAGATTGGTAACAATTCTTGCAGAATTAGAGAGGATGACACAACCGTTGAAATAAATATTTTTGCTGAAAGCGATGATATTAAAAGGCCTTAATTTCCTATAACTTTAATGAATACGAAGTGGCGGCTATTAATCCGCCACTTTTGATATTGACTAGCAGACCGATGCTCCGAATCAGAGTATCCTCTCCGGCTTTTTACAATTCTATGATGCATTATGTTCTTTTAGTTTTGAATATGCTTCTAATGCTTCTGTAACCTCTTTGGGGCTTAAACCGGATGTGCTAATAAGTTCACTAATAGATTCCAAATCTTTGAGCTTCTTTTCGTTATATAGGTTTTCCAGCTCATCTTGTTCTGATTTAA
This sequence comes from Clostridiales bacterium, assembly GCA_012520655.1. GTDB lineage: Bacteria > Bacillota > Clostridia > Lachnospirales > Lachnospiraceae > Kineothrix. The sequence continues at coordinate 34,584 of JAAYNW010000032.1, forward strand.
TTCTAATTTGCAATGCAGAAATTAATTCTTCTTTTTCAGAGATTCTCTCTTCAATGGATTTTTTAGGTTTCCTTCCTGCCATAATTTTCCTCCAAGAATAAATATTAATATAGTATATGGACAAGACCGGAAGAATATTCATTGGTTGTTAAATAATATTATTATTGCACTTTTGTAAGCAACTGCCATACTAACCACCTCCGTTTTTTGATTAGCATGTGTAATATGTAGGTTTGTAATATAAAAGGTTATAGTTTCCTTTATTTTTTAGTCAATAAGTCATCGGCATAGGCATACTATATCGGTAGAATGATAAAGGAGACTTCTTATGATTACCGAGCAACAATATGTAATCCTTTCACTTGAGTTAAATATGTTTTTTGGACGCATTATGAAAGAACATTCATTATTCTTAGAGGCTGGATTTACTCCCGCAAACCCTGAATATTCAAAAGTTGCAGATCAATACAAGCAACAGTTCGAGGCTATTTTACATAATGCCTTAATTCTTGGAAACGGCATTATTAGCACACTTGTAGCGACCAAGGGTGAAATCGTAACGGATTACACCCTTGGTAGTGAGCAAAAGACACAGTGCTTCACCGGCATTGTCATCAACCAGGAAATTACGAGACTTGAAGAATCACTTTATGGCACTGAAGATCCCTTAATAACCCCTGTTTTGATACAGCGTGTGGGGAAGCTTAATGCTTCTGTCATACCAATGTTGGAAGGCCTTATCAATTTCAAAACGCGAATATTAAATAATGTTTTGTCATGCAGCATGTTTACAGTAAACTACCCTCTGCTCATTGAGCATATTATACGTGAAGCCAAATTGTATCTTAGCCATTTAATCACACTCGAAAATCGACAGAATCCGGAAGGAACAATTAAAGATACTGAGCTATTTTGGGATCAAATTATGATGGAACATGCATTATTTATCCGAGGGCTACTTGATCCATCCGAAAATGATCTTATAAATACAGCGAATAACTTTGCCAGAGAATATTCTAATTTAATTCAAACAGCAAGAACAGCTACTGATATGACAATTGAAAGTATAACAGATACAACCTTGCAAAAAACCGAGAAGTACCGAGACTTCAAAGAGGCAGGAACAAAAGGAATTAATGAATGCGAAATACGCAGTATTATTCTACCCTTGTTGGCAGATCATGTGTTGCGTGAATCAAATCATTATATTCGCTTGCTTCGTCAATTCCCCTAACATTCCTCTTAAATAGATATCTTTTAGTTGCTTAAGGGCAGTGAATATCACTGCCCCAAATGTTACTTTTATTTAATGATTCTATTGGGGGTCCTTATAGACAATGCAAAGGCGTAAAATTTATCCGTTTGTAGTGGTCAAGCATCCCATGCTTGAAGTGATGCTATATACCATTTACCAGCAAATATTTTTTTGCTAATCCATGCTTTACATTATTCATATTGTGCTCTCCCTTTTACATATTTATATGATAATCTATATTATCATATTTTCGTACCACTATAAGCCTAGATTTAAATACTATTACAATTGGTTGTTAATTATCTTTATCTGTTTTATACTCAAATTCTATCGTATCTCCTACTTGAATGTCATCAGTAAACCACCTGCGCGCAATATCAATAATAGACCCTTTATCGTTATCTATTGAGCATGTTACTATTCTGTTTTCGATTCTGATTATTGTTAGATTCATTTGTATTATACTCTCCTCGTTCCAAAAATAAAAAACCTTGATATAATCAAGGTTTCCATTAGTAGCGAGAGGGGGATTCGAACCCTCGACACTACGGGTATGAACCGTATGCTCTAGCCAACTGAGCTATCTCGCCATATAATATGGGACCTATAGGGCTCGAACCTATGACCCTCTGCTTGTAAGGCAGATGCTCTCCCAGCTGAGCTAAGATCCCACATTGCCAGGTTGCTTTCCGCAACCCGCTTTGCTAGTATACAATTATCTCCCCCTAATTGTCAAGGGATTTTTTGAAACTTTTTATCAAATTATCAAAATTTATTTTTTAGTATACTATTACAATTACATTCTCTCCGGAGCCTGGAAGCCGAGAACATCGATACATGTCTCAAGCACATCCCTGGTCAATACCAAAAGGGCGATGAAGCCTTCTTTCTTGACAGGATCCTCTTCAGTCAATATCTTTGTTTCATGATAAAAATGATTGAATGCATTTGCTAAGTCATAAATATAAGCGCACACCTTATGAGGCGCAATCTCTTCATATGCGCTCTCCATCATGGCGTTGAAGCCCACAAGCTGCAGCATCAGGTTCTTCTCCGATTCTCCGGTAGCCTCTTGCAGCGTTACTTCCACCAAAGAACCTCCCATTTCCCTATACTTCGTCAGAATGGATTTGATACGTACGATGGTATATAAAATATACGGGCCAGTGTCCCCTTCGAATGAAGTAAATCTGTCGATGTCAAAAATATAATCTTTTGAAGCCTGATTGGATAAATCGCCGTATTTTACCGCTGACAAGGCTACTACCCGGGCAGTTTCCCTCGCTTCTTTCTCCGGCACCAATCGATTCTCCGTAATCTTTTTATACATTTCTTCATTGATTTCCTCAAGCAGAGATTCCAGACGCATTACACCTCCTTCTCTCGTCTTAAAGGGCTTACCGTCCTTGCCGTTCATCGTGCCGAATCCCAGGAAAAATAGTTTCGTCTCCGGCTGTACTAACTTAGTCTTTCTTGCACAACGAAATACCTGCTCGAAATACAAATCCTGACGCTTATCTACCACATAAATAATTTCATCGGGATTTATCTGATTCATACGCTCTTTAATAGTTGCAAGATCCGTAGTATTATACAAAGACGCGCCGTCGGATTTTAAAATCATACAGGGCGGAATTTCTTTCGTGTCCGATTCCTCCCTTACGTCTACAACTAAAGCTCCTTCGCTCACATAGGCATATCCCATTTCCTTCATATCTTCTACCATATGAGGAATTAAGTCATGCACATCGGATTCTCCTTTCCATAAGTCGAACTCTACATTCAAATTGCGGTAGTTCTTCTTAAGGTCTGCCACCGAAACGTTAATAATATGCTGCCATAGAGCACGATACCCTCTCACCCCGCTCTGAAGTTTAAAAGTAGCGTCCATTGCTTTCGCCTTATAAGAAGCATCTTCTTTTGATTTACTGCTCGCCATAGGATAGATTTCTTCCAGTTCCGAAATGGTAAAAGGTGCTTCATGAGGATATTCCCCATCAAACTTATCATCAAAATATACTAAATCCGGATAGCGTTCCTGCAATTCGGTAATGATTAATCCCATTTGCAAGCCCCAGTCGCCGAGGTGGATATCTCCGATTACTTCATGTCCCGCATATCTTGCAATCCGTTTTATGCTCTCTCCTATAATCGCAGAGCGAAGATGTCCTACATGAAGCGGTTTTGCTATATTGGGACCGCCGTAATCGATTATAATCTTCTTACCCCTTTTCGGCATGTCCAACCCGAATTTGGGAGAATGCGCCATCTGATTCAAATAATCCTTCAAAAATTCCGACTTCAGCTTTAAGTTCAAAAAACCCGGATTTACCACACTTACTTCTTCGAATATTTTGCTGTTTTCAAGCTTCGCCGCCACTTCCTGCGCGATAACAAACGGTGCTTTTTTATACTGTTTCGCACCCGCCATTGCCCCGTTGCACTGGTACTCGCATAGATCAGGACGGTTAGATATTGTGACCTTTCCTAGTTCTTCCGCATATCCTGCCGATAAAAAGGCTTTCTTCATCTCATCTGATATTATATCAAGAATTTTATTCATTATTTTCTTCCTTCCTTAACCGGGTGAAGCCACCCCTCATCTCATTTATATATACTACCATCTCACTCTTATTTAATCAACGCTGCATTTTTCACCCTGATCTTTCTACCTTAGAATATATACAGCCGCAATAATTCTGCCTATATAGCTCAAATTGACCGGACAGCTCTATCGATCTCTTGTACCCGTCTCTCTTTTTAAAATCCGAGGGTAAAAAAGAAACCTCATATTCTTTTCCCATACGATCCCCGATTTCGTTTAATTTTTCCGCATTTTTCATCGGACTAATAGTAAGCGTTGTAGTAAAATAATCAAAGCTTCTCTGTGCGGCCACCTGCGCGGTCTTGCAAAGTCTTAATTCATAGCATCGCAAACACCTCTCGCCGCCTTCGGGACATCTTTCCAAACCTTTTGCCATATGATAAAAACATTCCGGTTCATAATCTCCCTCTATTACTCCGATTTTACGCGCTTTAAAGGTGGAATGCATATTCTCAAACATTCCTGTCTCCACCTGCCTGTTATAAACCTTTATCAAACGCTTCTGTTCTTCCACTCTTCTTCGGTACTCCGCATCCTCAGTGATATTGGGATTATAATAAAAAACAGTAATATCAAAATACTCCCGCAAATATTCCATAACGTAGCTGCTGCAAGGTGCGCAGCAGCTATGAAGTAGGAGCGTTTTTCTCTCGTTCTCTCCGTCTTTTTTTCGTTCTTCTATAATCTTATCCAATTCCTTTGCATAATTTTTCATATTAATAACTATGCTCCTATCGATTTGCAGCAGTCCCTAATCGTATCCGTTGCTCGATTCCCATATACGATGCGGTATATTGTATATTAAAGTGCAGCAATGTCTACCAATGTCAGCTTTTCTTCTTTATTGACATGCTCCAGACTCGTCACAAGTGCCCTTGCTGTATCCAGCGATGTCAGGCAGTGAACACCTGTTTCAATAGCCGTTCTCCTTATGAGGAAACCGTCTCTGGATTTATCCCGTCCCTGTGTGGGCGTATCGATAACGAGGTCTATCTTATGCCCTAAGATAAGATCCATAACAGTAGGTGATTCCTGCTGTATCTTATTTACCTTGCGGGCATTCACTCCCGCTTCCTTCAGCGCATTCGCCGTACTTCTTGTAGCATATATGGTATATCCGAGCTTCTCAAAGCGTTTTCCTATTTCAATCGCTTCCCCCTTGTCCGCATCCTTGACCGTAATAATCATCTGCCTGAATTTCGGCAGGTTGATGCCGGCACCGAGGAAGGCTTTATAAAGCGCCTCATTAAATGTTTTGGAAATACCCAGACATTCTCCCGTAGATTTCATCTCCGGCCCCAGACTAATCTCAGCACCGCGTATTTTCTCAAAAGAGAATACCGGCATCTTAATCGCCACATATTCTGCTTCTTTCTGCAATCCCGGTTCATAACCGAGCTCGCAAAGCGGCTTTCCCATAATAACTTCTGCTGCCAGATCCACAATAGGAATACCCGTTACCTTGCTGATATAAGGAACTGTACGGGAAGAACGGGGATTTACCTCGATCACGTACACGTCTTCGCCCACGACTATGAACTGTATGTTAATCAAACCGATAACGTGCAGCGCTTTTGCAAGCCTTCTCGTATACTCCGCAATGGTTTCTTTTACTTTTTCGCTGATACTCTGTGCGGGATATACGGAAATACTGTCGCCGGAATGTACGCCTGCTCTTTCAATATGTTCCATGATTCCCGGAATCAGTATATCGGTACCGTCACATACCGCATCTACTTCGATTTCTTTTCCCTGCAAATATTTATCTACCAGAATCGGATGATCTTGCGCAATTCGGTTGATAATCTCCATGAATTCTTCCACTTCTTCATCGGAAATAGCAATCTGCATCCCTTGTCCGCCCAGCACATATGAGGGGCGTACCAGTACGGGGTAGCCTAATTTATTTGCCACCTTCTTCGCCTCTTTTGCTGTATATACCGTTCCGCCCGAAGGTCTCGGAATATCGCACTCCTCTAAAATCGCATCGAACAATTCCCTGTCTTCCGCCGCGTCCACGTTCTCCGCGCTCGTTCCCAGTATCGGAACTCCCATCTTCATAAGGCTCTCCGTCAGCTTGATAGCCGTCTGCCCGCCAAACTGAACAACCGCTCCGTCCGGTTTTTCTATATTTACAACATTCTCCACATCTTCGGGAGTCAGCGGCTCGAAATAAAGCTTATCCGCAATGTCGAAATCGGTACTTACCGTCTCGGGATTATTATTGATGATAATTGTTTCATATCCGGCCTTTGAGAATGCCCATGTAGCATGTACGGAACAGTAGTCAAACTCAATTCCCTGTCCGATACGAATGGGACCCGAACCGAGTACAAGTACCTTCTTAGGCGGATTCGTCTCTACCACTTCGCTCTGGCTGCCGAAGCAGGAATAATAATAGGGCGTGCTTGCCGCAAATTCTGCCGCACAGGTATCCACCATCTTAAAGGCGGCGGTAATACCGTTGTCATAGCGCATTTTCTTAATGTCCTCTTCCGGTATTCCCGTCAGTCTGCTGATTACATTATCCGGATATTCAATACGCTTTGCTTCTTTTAATAAGTCCAAAGTGAGAGGACCTTTTTTCAGAGTCGCTTCCATCTCTACCAAAATAGCAATCTTGTCGATAAACCAATGGTCAATCATCGTTATGTCATGAATTGTATCATAATCAATACCTTTTCTGATCGCTTCCGCAATCACATAGATCCTCTGGTCATCCACTACTTTCAGCCTATCCAGAAGTTCTTCCTTAGAAAGTTCCGTAAAATCGTAGCTCATTAGGCAATCCACATGCTGCTCCAGCGAGCGAATCGCTTTCATCAACGCGCCTTCAAAATTTGTACAGATGCTCATAACCTCTCCGGTGGCCTTCATCTGCGTGGTCAATGCTCTCTTAGCAGTTATGAATTTGTCAAAAGGAAGGCGCGGAATCTTAACTACGCAGTAATCCAGCGTAGGTTCAAAGCTCGCATAGGTCTTCCCTGTAATCGCATTCTTTATTTCGTCCAAGGTATAGCCCAGTGCAATCTTTGCAGCCACCTTTGCAATCGGATATCCTGTCGCTTTGGAAGCGAGCGCGGAGGAACGGCTTACACGGGGATTCACTTCGATAACACAATATTCGAAGCTCGTAGGATGAAGCGCAAACTGCACATTACATCCTCCTGTAATCTCAAGCTCGTTAATAATATTGAGAGCTGAGCTTCGAAGCATCTGATATTCTTTATCCATCAAAGTCTGTGACGGCGCCACTACGATACTGTCTCCGGTATGTACACCTACCGGATCGATATTCTCCATATTACATACGGTAATGCAGTTTCCCGCACTGTCGCGCATCACTTCGTATTCTATTTCCTTCCATCCCGAAATACAACGCTCTACCAGAACCTGTCCCACACGGGAAAGGCGTAGGCCGTTTTCCAGAATCTCTTCCAGCTCTACCTGATTGTCGGCAATACCGCCGCCTGAACCTCCGAGCGTGTATGCAGGGCGAAGAACGACGGGGTAACCAATTTTATTTGCAAACTCCACGCCGTCTTTCACATTTTCCACTACGAGAGAAGCCGCACACGGCTCTCCGATTTTTTCCATTGTTTCCTTGAATTCCAAGCGATCTTCCGCTTTTTTTATCGTCTTTGCGGTGGTACCGAGAAGTGTCACGCTATTTCTCGCAAGAAAGCCGGATTCGTCCAGCTCCATACCGAGATTTAAGCCCGCCTGCCCTCCGAGCGTAGGTAAAACACTGTCCGGTTTTTCTTTTTCAATAATCTGCTCCAGAACCTTAACCGTCAAAGGCTCAATATATATCTTATCCGCTATATCTCTATCCGTCATAATGGTGGCAGGATTGGAATTTACAAGCACAACTTCGATTCCTTCTTCCTTCAAAGAACGACAAGCCTGTGTTCCCGCATAATCAAACTCCGCCGCCTGTCCGATGACGATAGGCCCGGAACCAATTACCAATACTTTTTTCACATTAGGATTCTTAGGCATCTTTTTCCCTCGCTTTCATCATATCAATAAATCTGTCAAACAAATATCCGGAATCCTGAGGTCCCGGACATGCTTCCGGATGAAACTGCACGGTGAAAATATTTTTGCCTGTATAAGAAAGACCTTCGTTCGTTCCATCGTTCACATTGATAAACGCCGGTGTGGCAATCTTAGAATCCAGTTTTTCCATATCTACAACATAGCCGTGATTCTGAGAAGAAATATAGACTCTGCCGGTCTGCAAATCCTTTACCGGATGATTTCCTCCACGGTGTCCGTACTTCATCTTGAAAGTATCGGCACCCGTTGCGAGCGCCATGAGCTGATGGCCTAAACAGATTGCAAAGATAGGAATGTCTGTATGATATAACTTCTTTATTTCTTCTATAATAGATGTGCATTCTTTCGGATCTCCCGGTCCGTTGCTTAGCATAATGCCGTCCGGTGCATCCTCAATGATCTCCTCCGCTTTCGTAAGCGCCGGATACACGATAACATCACATCCTCGCTTAACAAGAGAATCCGCAATGTTATCCTTGGCGCCGAAGTCGAGAAGCGCTACTTTTTTGCCCGCTCCATTCAATGCTTTTACAAGACCGGGTTTCTTTTCATGTATCCCCTTTTGATATGCTTCTTTATTAAATCTGGCGCTGCCTGAAATTGCGCCGTTTTCTTCCAAAGACTTAGATCCCTTTATTTCATATTTATGTTCACAGGTTACTTTTTCCACTACTTTTCCCGTAGTGTATTTTTTTAATCTGGGAATGATTTCATCCAAATCATAGCCATCTCGCGTCGTAATCATACCGTTCATAGTGCCTTTTTCACGCAGAATCTTTGTGAGAGCTCTCGTATCGATTCCCGAGATTCCCGGCACCCCGTACTCCTCCAGGAATTCCTGAATTGTCATATCAGAACGGAAATTGCTGGATACTCTCGACAATTCTCGCACAATAAATCCATCGGGCCACGGTTTCTTAGATTCCATATCATCTCTGCATACCCCGTAGTTTCCGATAAGCGGATATGTCATACATACAGCTTGTCCTGCATAGGACGGATCCGTAAGTACTTCCGGATAACCTGCCATAGACGTATTGAATACAATTTCGCTGATGATTTCTTTTTCGGCACCAATATGGATTCCTTCAAAAACAGTGCCGTCCTCCAAAATTAAAAATGACTTCATTGGAATTTCGCTCATTTTTTTCACCCGTCGTCCTCTCTCATAATTTTATCCAAATTATCTTATTTTAGCACAACATCTTGTATGTTTCAACTATATTTTCACTACAATTGCTCACTGATTGCTTGCAGCCTATACATCACCTTTCCAACATATATAAAACCTTAAAAAATTACCCAATATGCCGTATCATCCTTGATAATCAATTGTTCGGAAGCATCGAAATAATCCCAGTTTTTACCCGCAAAATAAGTATTATAAATTTCCTCATCCATAGGAACCTTTTCAAAGTTCCTTCCGGTTACTACATTCATCAGCGTATTTGTCACTATTCCGAGAGCTCTTTCATTAATCTGATCGGTTTTATAGTGTACTTCATCATAGCTTAATGCACAGTCTACATCATTAACCACTGCCAACTTTGTTATCTGTGTTTTTTCTTCTTCTTCATACTTAAGTATTTTCTCATATACCATATTCGCATATAGTTTATCCAGATTATTGCTCAAGGTTCTATTGGCAACAATAACATTGCCGAATATTATCTGTATGAGCAGATATCCGCACCCGATATAGCATACGAGCCTTTTAAGCTTTCCTTCCACACATGCGAGCGATACGAGTAAAAGCATACTTTGCACCGCATAAAATGTCCAAATAATTCTAGGAGGCATATATATACATTGCTGCAGTATCGGAATCACAAAAATCATCACATTCAATCCAAAAAATAAAAGTATAAAATACAAAACCGCCATTTTATCTTTTTTCTTAACAAAGTGATAAAGCAGCATACTTATGCAAAAAACACTGATTAATAATGGCAGCCCTACGTTCGGAAGCAGTCCTTTACTGTTTTTCAATAAAGCAATATATACATTTATTATCTCTCCGAGCTTTTCCGATAATATCCCTGTTCCCGCGCTTTTTCTCAACCCTCCGCCTACTCCCGCATAAGCAATCAGAGTATAGCTTATTATGTTTAATACACCGGCTCCAAAGGTAGAAAGGCAACACACTATTTCCTCTATTACAGTCTTTTGGGTTATCTTATAATCATTATCCAAAAAGATATATGCCGTCAAAACAATTGCCGCATATACAGCCGCGACTTGATATCCTGTTGTCGACAATAGGATAAAAGCAAATGCTTTGATTCTCTTTTTCCTGATAAAATAGTAGATTCCGACAGAAGCAAATAAATAAGCCATGCCAAAGACCAGTGCACATTCGGAAAACATTAAATTTTCTCCAAACATCACGTTGACAAATAATAACGCAGTAATCGCCGTAAATCCTGCCGTGTGCATAGATGTTTTTGCTTGCATTTTATCAAAAAAACCTTCTTGTACAAAACAAAGACCCAGGGCAAGCAAAAGAAGTGCTGTTATTACGGTAACGCCTGTATGCGTAGTAGTGGATAATCCCAGTTTTAATAATATGAAATCTATCAAGGATGTCAGATATCTTCCATCTTGTATTTGAATTAAAATATCATCTTCAGCAGCCACCATATGTATTAAAGTATCACAGTTAAAGCTTCTTCGGAACAAACCTCCCCACGCTACCAGCAATATACTTAGATTTATAAAATATTGATTCATTTTCCCTTGCATTCTCATATACTCTTCCCTTTGTGTCATTTTAACTAAGTCGTATAATTGTATATTTCAAATATAGATATACATAATCTTTAATAAAGCCATGGAAATACGTATACCGTCTTCCCATGGCTTTCCGATTATCTTGTAAAATAATGTACGCCCGATTCGAATATCTTCATATCCTGCTCTCCGTAAATATTAACCGCAACGGAACGATCGCGGCGCTCTGCATGCGCCATCTTTCCAAAACACCTTCCGTCCGGCGATGTGATGCCTTCGATGGATGCATAGGAACCGTTTACATTCCATTCCTCATCCATAGAAACGTTACCGTTAATATCGGCATACTGTGTAGCAACCTGGCCATTTGCAAACAATTTATCCAGCCATTCCTCCGGTGCTACAAAACGTCCCTCACCATGAGATGCCGGATTCACATAAGTTTTCCCTACCTCTGCCTCCTGCAGCCACGGCGATTTATTGGATATGACTTTCATATATACCATCTTGGAAATATGACGGTTGATAGTATTGAAGGTAAGAGTCGGCGAATCCTCTTTCTGTCCTACAATCTCTCCGAAAGGAACCAGCCCCAACTTGATTAACGCCTGAAATCCATTGCAAATTCCGAGCGCAAGTCCATCTCTCTCATTTAGCAGTCTCATAACCGCTTCCTTTATCTTTTCATTCTGGAATGCGGTAGCAAAGAATTTCGCGCTTCCGTCAGGTTCATCGCCTGCGGAAAATCCACCCGGAAACATGATAATCTGTGCATGGTTAATCGCCTTTTCAAATACTTCAACAGAGTCTCTGATATCTTCTGCCGTTAGATTCCTGAATACCTTTGTCACTACTTTCGCACCGGCACGCTCAAATGCTTTCGTACTGTCATATTCGCAGTTTGTACCCGGAAATACCGGTATGAATACCGTAGGCTTCGCCACTTTATTTTTACATATATAAATTCTGTCCGTTGTGTAAAGCGGAGATTCTACCGATGTCGTTTCCTTTGCCGCCTTCGTAGGGAACACCTTTTCCAACTTAGAAGTCCAAGCTTTCAGCGCCTCATCCATAGAAACAGAAACATCCTTATACGTAAACTCCGGATTCTTCGTCACTTCACCGACTATACGGCAGTTTGAGATCTCGCTTAATTTTTCCAGCTTATCCGCCTCTATTTCCGCAACGATATCTCCCAAACCATTCTCGAACAAATCATTAGCAGACAGCTCTTCCGACATTTTCACGCCTAATCTGTTACCGAACGCCATCTTGCTGATCGACAAAACGAGGCCTTTCGCATCCTGGGCATAAGCGGATACTATAACTCCCTCATCTATAAGCAATGTAATCTGATGGTACAGGTTCATAACATTCTCATAAACAGGAATATCATATTCATCCTTATCGATCCAGAACTGAACCAGTTTATTACCTTCACGCTTAAGCTCCGGCGTCACAATATTGTCCTCTTTTGCCACATCTACCGCAAAAGATACTAAGGTAGGCGGCACGTCGATATCCTGAAAAGTTCCCGACATACTGTCCTTACCGCCGATTGACGCGAGGCCATATCCGATTTGCGCGTCATATGCGCCGAGAAGCGCTGCAAAAGGCTGGCTCCAACGCTCCGGCTCCGATGTCATGCGCCTAAAATATTCCTGGAAAGTGAAATGAATATTCTTATAATCTCCGCCTGCGGCCACGATTTTTGCCATAGATTCCGTTACCGCATAAATCGCTCCATGATACGGGCTCCATGAAGAAAGATACGGATCGAATCCGTAGCTCATAAGCGTTATCGCATCTGTTTTGCCTCTTAATACCGGAAGCTTTGCTGCCATCACTTGCGTCTCCGTCAACTGATATTTACCGCCATAAGGCATAAGCACGGAAGCCGCCCCGATAGATGAGTCGAACATCTCCACAAGTCCCTTTTGGGAACATACATTCAAATCATTAAGTGCTGCAAGCCATGCCGCTTTCACATCACCCTTCTCAAGGTGCTCTTTCACCGACGGAATTGCTATGTATTCAAAATAATTCTTTTCTTTCTCAGGAATATCTACTTTTACGTTTGTTTCCTGATGCGCTCCGTTTGTATCCAGAAAAGCTCTCTTAATGTTGACGATTTCCTTGCCTCGCCACTTCAGAACAAGTCTCGGCTCTTTCGTCACAACTGCGACAGGCACTGCTTCCAAATTCTCTTCCGCCGCAAAACCTAAGAACTTATCTACATCGGAGGGAGCTACCACCACCGCCATTCTTTCCTGTGACTCGGAAATGGCGAGTTCGGTACCGTCAAGCCCTGCATACTTCTTGGGTACCTTGTCTAAATTTACAACCAGTCCATCGGCTAACTCTCCGATTGCCACGGAGACGCCTCCCGCACCGAAATCATTACACTTCTTAATAATCTTACTTACTTCTTCTCTTCTGAAAAGCCTTTGAATCTTACGTTCCGTAGGCGCATTACCTTTTTGCACTTCTGCACCACAAGTCTCGATGGAATCCTCCGTATGAACCTTAGAAGAACCTGTGGCACCGCCGCAGCCGTCTCTTCCCGTCCTTCCTCCGAGGAGAATAATGATATCATCCGGATCGGAACTCTCACGAATGACATTACGTCTGGGTGCCGCTCCCATTACCGCGCCGATTTCCATTCTCTTTGCTACATAATCCGGGTGATAAATTTCTTTTACATAACCGGTAGCAAGACCTATCTGATTACCATAAGAAGAATAGCCCCCGGCTGCGCCGCGTACGAGCTTCTTCTGAGGCAACTTTCCTTTAAGCGTTTCCGCTACCGGAACCGTAGGATCTGCTGCACCCGTCACTCGCATTGCCTGATATACATAACCCCGCCCCGAAAGCGGATCACGGATGGCCCCGCCAAGGCAGGTAGCCGCACCGCCGAAAGGTTCTATCTCCGTCGGATGATTATGTGTTTCATTTTTAAAGAATACGAGCCACTCTTCGCTCACTGGACCATCGTCATATTCTATTTCCACAGGTACAATAACGGAACATGCATTAATCTCATCGGATTCTTCCATATCGTTAAGCTTTCCGTCTTTTTTAAGCTTGCGCATCGCCATAAGCGCCAGATCCATCAAACAGATATATTTATCCTCTCTGCCCTTTAGAATCTCTTCCCTCGTATCGAGATAACTCTGATATGTAGTTTCAATCGGTGTCTTATAATAACCCTCCCCAAACTCCACATTTTTAAGTTCCGTAGAAAATGTCGTATGACGACAGTGATCGGACCAATAGGTATCGAGCACTTTAATCTCGGTCATAGTAGGTTCTCTGTGCTCATCGTTTCTATAATAATTCTGAATATGCTTAAAATCCTTGAAGGTCATGGCTAACCCCAAGGAATCATATAATTCTTCCAGTTTTTTCTCCGGCATATCCTTAAATCCGTCTAAAATGGATACATCATCCGGTTCCTCGAACTGCGTAACGAGAGTATCCGGCTTTACCATATCCGTCTCCCTCGAATCCACCGGGTTGATGCAATACGACTTTATTTTCTCAAATTCATCTTCCGAAACATCGCCTATTATCAGATAAGTAACTGCCGTTTTGATAATGGGCTGCTCATCCTCCCGTAAAAACTTCACACACTGAACTGCGGAATCCGCGCGCTGATCGAACTGTCCGGGCAGATACTCTACGCTGAACACCTTCCCATTCGAAGGTATTTCAAAATTCTCTTTGTATAGAATGTCTACCGGAGGTTCTGAAAAAACAATCCTGCAGGCAGCTTCAAAAGTATCTTCTGACAGATTCTCCACATCGTAGCGTATAAACATTCTTACGTCCTTTACGCCCGATATGCCCAAGTAACTTCGGACCTCCTCCTTCAGCTCTTTCGCTTTTACAGCAAAGGGTTCCTTCTTTTCTACATAAATGCGTTTCACATTTCCCATGATGAATTTACTATCCTCCATTTTATTAACATCAAAAAAGATTACCTGGCAATCTTCCGGTTGATGACTATCCTTAATTATACCGAATCTTAACTAATTTTCAATGGTATATCCAAATATTTTCAGAAAAAGGACCTTTCCGCCTTTTCTTACGGCACAAAAAAATGCCCCAAAGTACCCGTCTTTGAAGCATTTGCTTTTATACTATTCTTCTATAACCAAGCCCCGCATAATATACAGAACTTCCCTATCCACAACTTCCTCCGCAATCCCTCTTGTCTGGGAAGCTATTTTAAGTCCCTCCAACACATACATGATATTTCTGGCCGCGCCTAATGGGTCTTCACAATAGAATTCTCCGGCTTCCACTCCGGCTTCAATCAGTTTCTCAATAATTTTTACCGCCGCCTCAAACTGCTGCTTTAAAAAATGATTCTTTTTAGGAAACTTATTTACAAAAAAGAATTCATATACTGCCATTGTGAGATTGTCCTTCCTGCCGAGCAACTCCTTTTTCTGCTCTTTTAAAAATAAAGCAAGAATATCGGAAGGTGTGGCATTTTTCCCGATACTTCCCGAGAAAACATCGTCCGTCTCTTCCGTCTCCATCTTCAGTACTTCCATAAAAATCTCTTCCGTACTCGAAAAATATAAATAAAGGCCACCGCGGCTTATCTCACATGCTTCCACGATATCCTTCATCGTTACGCTTTTGAAGCCCTTTTTAATGAATACCTTTCTCGCCGTTTCCAATATATAAATTCGCTTCTGTGCCGACTTTTCACTCATCTATATGAACCCCTTGCTCCATCCCCGCTGTGTTCTGCCCTATCGGTCTATCCCAATACTCAATTATTTCTTTCATCTTAAGCAATACTTTCAAAATGGAACCGTTGTAAACACCTTCTGTCCACACTTTTCCTTTCGTCATACCGCCTAAAATATATTTGGACAATATTCCTTTGAGCATGTCCATTTCACGTATAGTTGCCGCTGCTATCAGTCTCTGTTCATCCGCTTCACTTCTTATACGGTTTCTGGAATAAACATAGGCGTAATTCCTATCGAGCAGATTCGTTCTGCGCGCATCCTGCACCAGACTCATCAATGTACTGTCATACACCGGAAAAGACATAGAATGTTCTTCTATTCCTTCGCCTTTATACATATTGGACACACGAACCCCCACCTTCGATTCTAACCAGGGGATATATTTTATCAGTCTCTCCACATCCACCTTGAAGCCGTTCACAATTTCCTGTATGTAAAGTGTATCCTTTTCCACCACTTGTTCCCCCTTCGGTTCATCCTAAGTTCTTTTAAGTATACCATAAAATGAAAAAAAGTACAGCAGCTCTTGTCAAAAAAGGTAATCTTCTGTTGTATTTCATAATTAAAATTAGTATAATATAGGCAATTTCATAATTGATATAAGGAAAAATAACAGCAGGAGGGGAAACATGGCAAAAGAATTTAAAATGGGTACCACAATTTGCGAAAGTGGACAGCCATTCAACGCTTTGCATACGATTTTGGCAGGAACGGTCCGCGCCGTATATTCGGACGGCGAATTTTTTCTAGATAAAGGGGATATTATCGGTCTATGTGAACTATACCACGACACATATATCTTCACCTATATCGCTTCTGACGATGTCACGATAGCATCTATCCCTTATAGCTCGGGAAATCTTTCCGCTATGTTTGGCAAGAATCCGAGCTTTACCCAACTCGTCACTTCTTCCTGTCACAAACAGATGAAAAATGTGCTGGAAGTATATGAGTTTTCCAAATACGACTGCAGCAATCTTTATCAATACTTGACAGACAGCTATAATGAATATGTAAAGCTCAGCGAGCGCTATCGCATATCTCCAAGAGCCCTTCCCGATTTGGAAAGCATCGAACCGCTGACTCTGGAAGAGGATATTCCCCAATGGCTTACGGATTATTACGAAAATATGGCCGTAGTCTTGGCACAGACTCTTCCCTTATCTCCTGTTCCGTATGCCGATTATTTGAACGGACTTCTTATGAAGGCCAGCCAGGATATTGCGGAGATTATGTCCGTATGCCGTATTATGTACGACTATAAAGCAGATATTGCCAGACTTCTTATGAATGAGAACAGGCTGGATCTTTTCGATTTGTATACTACATTATTTTTCAGAATCGGCCAGAACGAGGAGGATTCTACCGCCATAGGAGCTGCTGTAAGCCGCATGATGATTAATCTGGAAGGCTTCAGCTCTATCGACCATGATCTTTATAAAGAAAGAGTTGATTCATACAAGGAGACGCTCGCTTTTATGGAAGAACACGGTTCAGACACACCTATGGAGAATCCCGAACTTGCCAAACATGTCGCTGCTGCGGATCATTCTTTGGATATTATTTTGGAATATGCGGACTGCGACCCTGCTGTCGCTGCCGATTTCCGTCGTTATATTGAAGAATATAAGAAGCAGATTGACAAAAATGCCGTAGATGATGACAGCCGCAAGCTTCGTATGAAGATAACGAAACTTTTCTATACTATATATACTGCCGCTTTTCAAGTCAGCCTCCACGACAAGTCCATACCCACCATACTGAAGATGTTCTTCTTATTCGGTTACGTGGATGAAGAATTAGCAGGTTTGGAAAATGTTTCTTATCTTTACTCTATCGCGGAGAATTTTCACTCCTCTCCCGAGAATCACGTGTATACCGCCTATGACTGGCTAAAAGCAGTCTATTACGGCGAAAAGGAACCGAGCCGCAATGAGTTTGATATCGATTATACCGCCCATATACACGAAATGAAGGTAACAGGCAAGATCACTGCCGCTCAGGAAGCTTTATTGGCGAAGAACAATGCGCGGAAGGTTATGTTCGAGCTGGAAAATATGTTCCCTCTCGTTAATAAAATAACCTTTGGCCGTATCTCCACATTCTGTCCAGTATTTTCCGAGCACAATGTTTTAAAGGATTTATCCCAGACTCTCGTTACCCCGGACAAAATAATTGACTCGATCAACAAAATCCGGGCTATCGATTTCGGTGCGTACGGACGGGAAACTATTTATTCCAATCCGGAGGCCGGTGTTGCGAAAGAGATGATAAACGTAGAAGTTCTTCCCGATGTTATCTTATTCCCTAACGTTGGTGTCCGCGGTGTTATGTGGCAGGAAATCGAAGGGAAACGCCGTACCACTCCCGCGCGTTTTATGTCCTCAATCTTCCAGGTGGAAGATCTCCTTACAATTATGACCAGACTTACCGGCGAATTCCGTTGGGAAATGTGCAAACGTGTACAGGGGGCAAGGTGGAACGATATTTCCGAGCGTTCTCTTACGAGTGAATATTTCGATTATATACAGTTTAATAAAAAGAACCGTGAACTTACCTCCGAAGCGAGAGACCGGATTAAGTCGGCCATGCAGAAAGCAAAGAACAGCTACAAAGAAATGTTTATACGTGACTATGTTACATGGATTATGTACGAATCCGCCGGCGCACCCCGCTTGAATAAAGTGGCAAGGAATATCCTCTTTACCTACTGTCCTTTTTCCAAAGATATACGTGAAAGGTTAAAAACGAATCCTTTATATACGGATATTTTAGATAGGTATAGGATACGAAACGCTCAGAAGCTTCATCATATGGACAACCTGTATCAGAAGCTCCAAAAGGGCCGTTTGCCGATACCGCCTGAAATAGTGGCCCAGCGTGAATATCTCGACTATTAAAAACTAATAATATATAAAATGGAAAATCATAAACAAAAATTAATTTTACAGAATAGGATAAAAAGCGTATACTGCATAGTATATGCTTTTTATTTTACCGCCAGATACCATATATTCGGAAAAGGTGATTTTATATGAAATTCATTTTATTATTTATCAAGAAAACTTTGCGCCTTGTACTAAAGCCACTCTCGTTTGTGCCTGCACTGATTGTCATGTACATGATATTCCAGCTTTCTGCGCAGAACGGCGTTACGAGCGGTCAATTAAGTTATAAGGTCAGCGTTAAAATAGTCGTTACTGCCGATAAACTATTGGATAAAAATCTCTCAGATGAAAAAATTGCTCACTATGCGGATAAAATTCACTACTATGTCCGTAAGCTTGGTCACATTACAGAGTATTTCATTTTGGCAGTATCCGTAGCTTTTCCCCTCTATGTGTACGGAATAAGGGGCTTAACACTCATGCTCGTCGCAGGTATATTCTGCGTCGGTTTTGCCGCTTTCGACGAATACCATCAATCCTTTGTCGCCGGCCGCGGCCCTTCCGCACGAGATGTTGCGATCGACAGCATCGGAATATTTACCGGCATCATTCTCGTCCGCATAGTCGGTTGGACCGGAAGGAAGACTATTTTCCGTCCCCTTTCCAATCACAAATAAACCGATTCTTGATAGACATCTCCTCCGTTGCGCCACTAATGAAACAGCGCAACGGCATATGGGGGCAAGGTTACTTCCTCTCCGTTCATCTTTATCTGTTCAGTGCCGGTAAGCAATAAACCTTCCAAAGAATCTGCTCCGTCTATCTCCTTGCCGTTTACAGTAACCCCGCTTAAATCAGCTTTCCGCTCGTCTTTAGAAACATTCATAACGAGTAGAACTTCCGAACTCTCATATACTTTCTTTATTACACATATGTTGTCATCCGAAGCACCCTCTATATAGCTTACTTTTCCTCGTGCGATTTCAGGATAAACATTGCGTAACCTTATAGCTTCTTTATAGTAATTATATATGGACCACTTATCTTCTCTCTGCTCCTCCAGACTGTCATACTTCATCTTTACCATTTCCATATCTATGGGGCCGTCGCACATACCTTCTTTTTGGCTGTCCTTACTCCAATACATGGGCGCTCTCTTGTTTTCATCCCTTCCCGCGCCTTTCATTCCCAACTCTTCACCATAATACAGAAAGCAGCAGCCATTCATCATCAGGTTCATCGCTCCCGCTATTTTGGTCTGTCTTTCCGAATCTTTTCCGGAATAATAGCCCGCACTTCTTCCCAAATCATGATTCGTGTAAAAAGGTGCATCGATATAATCGGGATTATACCCGGAGAACTTCTCATCCAATGTCTGCAGTGCTTTTCCAAAACCGCTTGCCGGTTTGCTCCCCTTTACCACACTCGCTATGATTCCCGAACTGTCCGCAAAATCAAAATCGAAAACACTGTCTATACCGCTTCCATAATATTGAGCATAGGTGTCCATATCTGTCCATACCTCTGCCACGATATAGGCGTCCTCCTTCTTTTCCTTTACCATACTATTAAACCATGAAAGGAAGTCGATATTGGCATCCACCGTTCCCGAATAATATTCCTTTGCCGCATCCAACCTGAATCCGTCAATTCCTTTTGCCAGCCAAAAATCGACGATATCCTCTATTTCTCCTCTTACCGCTTCGTTACCCACATTCAGATCCGGCATTCCGCTCCAAAACTGCGCTTCATAATACCATTCCGTTCCCTCCAGCCGGGAATAGCCTGCCCCTCCCTCTTTTGTAAAATTATAATATCCGTAATATGGACATTCCTGCACCGAAGGTTCTTTATCCCCCAATCCTTTCAGATATTCGCATGCCTCAACAAACCACGGATGCGAAGAAGAAGTGTGATTAAGCACAAAATCAATAATGACATGCACATCTCTTTCTTTGCATGCCGCCATAAAGGCCTCAAAATCCTCCATTGTTCCGTATTCCGCATCTATTGCATAAAAGTCGGTCACATCATACTTATGGTAGGTAGGTGACGGCATGATCGGCATCAACCAGATACCATTACATCCCAAGTCCGTATCGGTAGAAGCATCTCCGTCATTGATATAATCGAGTTTCTCCGTCAGGCCCTTCAAATCTCCGACACCATCGCCATTCCCATCATAGAAGGAATAAACAAATACTTCGTAAAAAGTACGGTATTTGTCATCGGGAATATTTAAATCCTGTTTGCTGACTTCAATGTTTTCGCCCGTCTTGCATCCCGAAAGCAATCCCATGCACAAGCAGGCAGTTAAAAAAACGCTAATTCCTCTTTTTTTCATAACATTATCCCTTTACCGCACCGGACATACCGCTCGAATAGAATCTCTGGGTTATCACAAACAATATTGCAATTGGAATAGAAATACACACACTTCCTGCCGCAAACGCCGTATACCAGTTATCGATATACTCCTTTTCAAGCATCTTCCAGAGACCCAGCGCTACCGTATAATAATCGGCATTAGCTCTGCAGATAACCCTTGCAAAGATGAAATCCACCCATGGAGCAATAAACGTGGTAATAATCGTATATACAATAATCGGTTTGCTAAGTGGAACTGTAATCTTTGTAAATACCTGAAATTTAGTTGCACCGTCCAAAAATGCCGCTTCATCCAGCACCTTGGGAATCGTATCGAAAAAGCCCTTCGCTATATAGAATTCGATGCCCGCACCGCCCGAATAAACGAGAATGAGCGCAACACGAATCATCGCTCCTTCCGATAATCCCATAGCCTTTAAAATATAGTAGACCGCTATCATAGACATAAAAGCAGGAAACAGCTTAAGCACGAGCGCCACGTTCATAAAGGGTTTACGCGCTCTAAACTTAAGTCTTGACATACAATAGGATACTGCCAATACAAAAAACGTAGAGATAATGCACGAGCATACCGCAATAATTAATGTATTCGTAAACATTCTCGGGAAATTCAGCACGCTTGTTTCCGTAAAAAGCTTTATATAATTATTGACCGTGTATGTTTTAGGAAAAAAGGTCGACATATAAGATCCTTTTTCTCCTCGAAAGCTCGTAAGTATTACCCAGAATATAGGAAATAGCCATATAACAGACAATACCGCCAGGCACACATGGACAAAAAAATTCGTTATTGCTATCCTCGCTCTTACCGGAACAGCTTCTTTCTTTTTCATCATTGAAATCCCTCCTCATCCTTATAAGAACCTGTATTTCTGTACGTTACGATTGCAATAATAGCAAGGACCGTAAAGGTCATAATACCGATGACGGCACCGAGATTAAAGTACTGCTGATCAATCGTCAGTTTGTACAGCCAGGTAATCAGAAGATCCGTTTTGCCCGCAGTGGAACCGACGGGTGTCGGATGTCCCTGAGAAAGAAGATAAATGACATTGAAGTTATTTACATTGCCGGTAAATTGCATGATCAGATAGGGCGTTGTTACGAACAGCATATACGGTAATGTTATTTTAAAGAAAATATCGAATACATTAGCTCCGTCAACTCTTGCCGATTCATAAAGCTCTCCCGGTATGTTCTGAAGAATTCCCGTAACCTGCATTAGAGTATATGGAATACCTATCCACAAATTAATTACGATGACGGTCACTCTCGCCCACATCGTATTGGTAAAGAACGGCAGGGCTGTGTCTATGAGTCCTATATTCTTAAGCATAGTGTTTACCGCACCCTCCGGTTGCAGCATCGTTCTCATGATAAGGAGGGAAACGAATTGAGGAATGGCGATGGAGAGAACAAAGCAGAATCTCCAAAGACCTTTTAATTTTGTATCTTTTCTGTTAATGACAATCGCAAGTATCATGCCGAGCACGTAATTTAACCCTGTAGCGAATATTGCCCATATAATCGTCCAGGCCAATACGGACCAGAAGGTTTGCCCTATGGAGTCGTGAAAGCTGAGTACTTTTGCGAAGTTGGCAAGACCTACCCAATCGAACAAAACCAGGTGATCATCGTATTTCGAATAATTGGTAAACGCCATAGTAATCATAAAAATAAGCGGAAGTATGGTAAACAGCAATATCCCCATGACCGGAGGTGTCATTAACAATATATGTAAATTTTGATTAAACAAATCTTTGATGTCGTCTTTAAATGAACTGATGTGCTTACCTGTTTTACTAAGAACTTCTGCTTTGTAAGCACTGCGTAGCGAAGCTACCCAGAGTAAAACAAATCCTGCCGTAATGGACAATGTCAACACCCCGTATAGCAAAATTAACAGTGAATTGTCCCCGGCAATATATTCGTAAATACCCTTTTTTTCATTCCATATTTCCTGCTGTGCCTGTGTGCCTAAAGAAGGCAGCATTTCCAAGTTATGTAGACCATTTTGAAACATGAACAAAATGTAATTAATTTCAATTATAAGAAACAAAAATCCCTTTACTATCTGTCCGTGCGCAATGTTTCCCGCTCCCATAAACAGCATAGACAGCTTTGTTATCAAATCACCTTTCTTTACCGCATTGCCTATCGTGTAAGGCGATGCAAACTCGTTCACTCTCTTTTTCCTTTTTCCCATGCCGTAACCTCCTGAAGCGAAAGATACTCCAAGGTGCCCGTAACAATACGGACACCTTAGGAGCTATCACTTTTTTTGTGAAATTATTTATTTCCTCGGAAACTTATCTCTGCCGCCATCTATTGTTCCACTACGGATGTATTCAGAGTCTCATTGAGAGCTTCGGTTTTTTCTGCAGCATTTGCATGCGTCACTTCCTTATTAACAAATGCTTTACCCATATTCTCCGCAGGTGTCCAATAGTTACCCATTGCTGCTACGAATGGCTGAATAATAGCAGTGTTATCGAAAGTTGCATTCTGAGCCACAACGAGTGCATCGTTCTGGAGTGCGGGATCTGCAAGTAATTCAGTATTGCAGGGTACGATATTTCTCATCTCATAATGTGCCTTCTGTGCTTCCGCGCTTCCTAAATAGCTTGCAAGAGCGACTGCGACCTGCATGTTTTCACAGTTCGGGTTAACGCCAATCGCTTTAGATCCGGCAAATGCCATCATCTGTTTGTCTTCACCGTTAATTGTAATCGTAGGAAGTTCCCTTGCTCCGAAGTTATCGCCGAGCGCTTCTTTTACCGCTGAAAAGTCCCATGAACCTGAGAAAATTGCGGAAATACTTCCATCACGTAAGCCCGCAAGCCCTGCTCCGTCAGCATCATTTACAAAGTTCGGGTTAGCTGCCAAATCCACAAGGTATTCGGTTACCGCAGTCGCTTTGTCGCCGCTAAAATCGATTCCCTGTGCTTCATCATTGCTGTTGCCGAACAGAGTACATCCGTTAGCTATATAGAAGGAAGCGATATACCATGAATTCGTAAGGGGAAATGCAACTTTGCCTTTTGCGAGCATTGTATCTAAGTTAGAAGCTTCTTCTTCTGAGAATACGCTCTTATCATAGTACATAAACCAAGTATTTGTTGTAAAAGGAACACCGTAAACAGCCCCGTCAACAGATACGGAATCTACGATTGCTTCGGAGTTTGTGCTCTTAACATAGCTTTCTGTCTCACCGCCTAATCTTGCGATAGCATTAGATGCAATCAATTCCGTAAGGTTATCATTTGCAAACATATATACATCCGCTGCCGCTTCCACGTCCTGCGTTACGGTTGCCTTTGCATCACCTTCCGCACATACACCATAATTAAAGGTTATATCCCAATTCGGATGTAAAGCTGAGAACTGTTCACACATAGTAGGAAGCCAATTTCCATTTTCAGCCGCCTGATCTTCGGAGGGTCCCCATACAGTAAGTTCACATGTAAGCGCTTCTTCCTCTTCTGCAGATGTTGCTTCCTCTGCCTCTTCTGCGTCCGCTTCCGTCGTTTCCGCAGGAGCCTCCGTCGTTGTAGCCGCTTGGCTTCCACAGCCTGCCAAAGATGCCACCATTGCTGCCGTCATGAATAATGCCAACATTTTCTTTTTCATTAATTTCCTCTCCTTTTCACTTTGAACTTGTTTGCTTCAGGATTTTCATCCTTATATATAAAATGTGTTTTCACATTCTATACCAGATTTTCTAACGCCTGTATATGGTTGACATAGTTCTTATCCACGTACGCCTGTCTTCGCTCAGGCAGTCATGCCATACTCTCCAACGCCAGTTACTTCCTACCGTAGACGGAAGATTCATTCTCGCTTCATTTCCCAATTTGAGAATATCCTGCATCTGCAAAATTACTACATCCGCAATGCATGAATAAGCAAGCCTGATAATAGCATCCGGAATCTCATCCTTAGAATCTATATTTAAATATTCGTATAAAAACGCCAACTCGTACTCTGTCTTATCTCTATAGCATCCTACAATCGTTTCATTGTCGTGGGTTCCCGCATATACAACGGTATTACAATCTATGTAATTGTGAGGAAGGTATTCCGACGAGACGTCCCCGCCAAAAGCGAACAGCAATACCTTCATCCCGGGCCACCCCATTTTCTCCCTCATTTTCTTTGCTACCGGCACATAGGCTCCTAAATCCTCCACCATAATCTTGCACTCGTCCGTTTCTTCCTCTAAAATACGCAAAACACTTTTTCCCGGACCTTTTTCCCATTTTCCGTCTTTCACACCGCCCTTTTCGGCCGGTATGCTGTAATATTTAAATAAACCGCTGAAATTATCTATTCGTACGGCATCATACAGTTTGGAATTCTCCCTCATCCGCATGCGCCACCAACTAAAATCTTCCTTTTCTATCCTTTTCCAGTCGTATAGCGGATTCCCCCACTTCTGACCGGCTGCCGAGTAAGCGTCAGGCGGACATCCTGCCACTCTCGACGGTTTACCATCTTCACCTAATTGGAACAGTTCCCTGTGACTCCATACGTCTGCGCTGTCAAGTGCCACATAAAGCGGAACATCTCCTATAACTTCAATTCCTCTGCTATTCGCATATTTTTTTAACTTGCTCCATTGATAATAAAATTTATATTGGCAGAACTTCCAGAATCCTAACTTTTCTTTATTGTTACTCTTATAATCTGAAATAGCTTTATCCTCACGCTCTCTAAGCTCTCTGCTGAAATTCAGCCATTCCTTGCCGTTTGATTCCGTCTTTATTGCCATAAAAAGACTATAATCTTCCAGCCAATCTTTTTTATCTTCACAAAAGGCAAGGAAATCCTCACTCCTTCTGTTAAAACGCTCATACGCTTTTTCTAACACCCGGAATCTATTCGCATACAGAACCGCATAATTGATGTCTTGCCCGTCGCTGCCCCAGTTAAAGCTTGCGATTTCTTCTTTTTTTAGTAGTCCGTCTCTCACTAAGTCATCCAGATCAATCATATATGGATTGCCTGCAAATGCTGAAAACGCCTGATATGGGCTATCTCCAAAGCTCGTCGGTCCGATCGGAAGCACCTGCCAATAACGCTGTCGCAAATCCATCAATAAATCCACAAAGCGAAAAGCTTCTTCACCCAGAGTACCTATTCCATAAGCAGAAGGCAGACTTGTAATTGATAACAGAATTCCTGCTCCTCTGGTAAATCTCTTTTTACTCACTGTTTTCGCCTCCATCGCCTGTACGTATACTCTTTTGCTTTTTTCGTAAATTTTCGTATCTGTTATAAATTTATCATCTATATATCGGATTTGTCAATAATAATAGGAATTATATAATTATATTTGACGTTTTTACCTAATTTTAATTCCAATTTTTGTTAAGTATTTTATTCTATTTGAGAAAATATTCGAAAATACAAAATATATTATAACTTGAAATCATTTTGCTTTGCTTATATACTGTCTATAGGAATCTATGAATATGAAAATCAAAAACGAATTAAAAAGAATGGTTCAGAATAAAAAACAAAAGGCGACAGAACGCAGAAAAGGAATCACATGGCAACTATTAAAGATATTGCAAATAAACTCGGAATATCCGTCAGCACCGTGTCCAAAGGTTTAAACGGAGCGAGCGATATAAGCGAAGCATTACGTCAGACTGTACTCGATACGGCCGTCGAACTCGGATATACCACTAAGAAAATGAAAAAAGAAGAGCACAAAAAGCTATGTATTTTTATAGAAAATATGGATTATGAGACGAACAACCAGTTCGGCTATGAAATTATTTTAGGTTTTAAACAGGCAGCATACAGGGATAAATGGGATATAAACGTACTCCCTATCAATCCAACCTTTCAGATGCAGGAAAAATATGACACATACATGTTGAAAAACGGATACCGAGGTGCTTTTCTCCTCGGATTTGCTTTACAGGATAATTGGATGAGTCAGTTAACCTCCACTACGATTCCTACAGTTCTATTCGATAACTATATAAGGAAAAACCCTAATGTAGCATATATAGGAACAGATAGCTTTGAAGGCATTGATATCGCTATGGAACATCTGGTTTCCTTAGGTCATAAAAAAATTGCCTTTTTAAACGGTTCTCCCAACTCAATGATTTCGGAGCAGCGTATGCAGGCGTACATGGACAGCCTTTCCTCCCATAACCTGGAGTTTAACGAAAAGCTGACCGCATACGGCTATTATGTTGCCGAAAGTGCAAAATATCACATCCCCTCTTTTCTTGCAGAGGGAGCCACTGCCATCCTGTGCGGAAATGATTTGATCGCTTCCGGCGTTATCATAGAGTGTAAGCTACACGGTTTCCGGGTTCCCGAAGATATCAGCGTCATAGGCTTCGATGATCTTCCTATCTCCGCTCACCTGGATCCTCCACTTACCACAATACGTCAGAACCGTGTAGAGCTTGGAAAATGCGGCTACTTCGCATTGAATAGTCTGATTAATCACGTTTCCATCAGCCGTACCATGCTACACGCACAATATATAGAGAGAGCTTCCACAGCCCCTGCGAAGGAGCATAATAAGTCGACTTAATTTTTCGACATATTTTATGTAAAAATCTTCTTGCTATCAAATAACCTCTATGCTATAATATGATTCGGCGGTTAAAAAACGCTCATAGGGGCATAGTTCAAAGGTAGAACAGTGGTCTCCAAAACCATCGATGTGGGTTCGATTCCTACTGCCCCTGTAACCCGATGAAAGCTCAGAAATTTATTGATTTCTGGGTTTTTTGTTTTTTATGGCAAGTTTTGAAAGGATAGAATAGAAAAATGAAAAAAAAGTTAAAAACACTAAGTCCTGCCCTCGTTATTTTTCCGATTATGGCAATACTTATTTTTCTCGATCAGATAACAAAGCTTCTCGCTGTCAGCCGTTTGAAGGGACAAGCAGACTATGCTCTCATCTCCGGCATATTGGAATTTTCTTATTTGGAAAATACAGGCGCGGCTTTCAGTTCTTTTCTGGGCAGACAAGGCTTTCTCATCACCCTTACTTCGCTTGTTATGCTCTTTCTTGTCTGGAAATATTTTCAGATTCCGCAAGGAAAAAGATTCCACCTCATGCGCACCGCTTTTCTCCTTATCATAAGTGGCGGCATAGGTAACTTGATAGACCGGGTTAAGAATGGTTATGTTGTGGACTTTATCTACTTTGTTCCCATCAATTTTCCCAAATTCAACGTGGCTGACTGTTATGTGAGCGTCGGCATGGCTCTGCTCTGCATCATCTGCTTTTTTTATTATAAGGATGAAGAGCTTGGCTTTTTATTCGGCAAAAAATCGAAATAAACATTCTTCTATTTCGATTTTGCCGAAAATAACGTGCGGAAAGCAAAATTAAATCCTCTTTCTCACATCGCAAATTGACTGTTATATAGCTGCGCATAAAACCCTTCTGCTGCCAATAAGGTTTCATGGTTGCCCTGCTCAATGATATTACCGTCTTTCATTACAAGAATGATATCAGCTTCTTTAATCGTAGAAAGTCTATGCGCTACGATAAAGCTCGTTCTCCCCTCCATTAATTTAGCAAAAGCATTCTGAATCTTCAGCTCTGTTCGCGTATCGATGGAAGAAGTGGCTTCATCCAGAATGAGCATATCCGGTTGACAAAGCATAACCCTCGCGATACATAAGAGCTGTTTCTGTCCTTGCGACAGATTCCCTCCTGCCTCCGTAATCACAGTATCATATCCTTCCGGAAGCCTTATAATAAAGCTGTGGGCATGCGCTGCTTTTGCAGCGGCGATTATTTCGTCTTCTGTAGCATCCGGCTTTCCCATCCCGATATTTTCCCTGATTGAACCTGTCTTCAGCCAAGTATCCTGCAACACCATACCAAAAGAAGTGCGCAGACTCTTTCTCGTCACATGGCGGATGTCCTTTCCCTCCACCCGTATGCTTCCGCTGTCCACATCATAAAAACGCATCAGCAGATTGATAATTGTCGTTTTTCCGCATCCGGTAGGGCCTACAATCGCCACCCTTTGTCCCGGCTTCACATGGAGATTAAAGTTCTGAATTAACTTTTTATCGGGTACATATGAAAAATAAACTTCGGAAAGAGAGACATTTCCTTCCACCCCGGAAAGCATTACCGCATCTACCGGCTCCGGCTTCTGCGGTTCTTCTTCTATCAGTTCCAATATCCTCCCCGCACAGGCAATCGCATTTTGCAATTCCGTAATAACTCCGGAGATTTCATTGAAGGGCTTCGTATACTGATTGGCATAGGTGAGCAGACATACGAGCTGTCCTACACTGATTCCTCCCGCTATCGCGGATATCGCTCCCACAACGCCCACTCCCGTATATACGAGACTGTTTACAAATCTCGTTGCCGGATTGGTAATGGATGAAAAAAAGATCGCATTTAACGATGCTTCCTGCAATCTTTCATTAATCTCGTCGAACCGCTCCATCGCCTTTTCTTCGTGTCCATATGCCTGAATTACTCTTTGATTGCCGACCATTTCATCGATAAGTGCGGTCTGCTCTCCTCTTGCCTCCGACTGAAGCTTAAACATCCGATAAGTTTTCTTCGCAATAAAATTAGCGACCAGAAAGGAAACCGGCGTGAGCAATACGACAACCGCTGTAATTCCTACATTAATAGTTAACATAATATTCAAGGTTCCTAAAATGGTCATAACTCCTGTAAACAATTGCGTAAAGCCCATAAGCAGCCCGTCAGCCAATTGTTCCACATCCGCTATTACCCGGCTGACCACTTCGCCATAGGAATGAGAGTCTATATACTTAAGCGGCAGCACTTCTATCTTCTTAAATGCCTCATCCCTCATATCCCGTACAATTCCGAAAGTCATCCTATTGTTGCACACATTCATAATCCATTGTGCAATCGCAGTAAATGCAATAGCTATCGCCATTTTGCGAAGTATCGTTAATATTTTTGCAAAGTCAACCAATCCTTTGCCGGTAATATGGTCAATGGCCTCTCCGGTCAGAATCGGCAAGTATAAAGTAAGTACTACGCTGACTGCCGCCATAACAATGGACATACCGAGACAAAACCAATATTTCTTCATGTATTTCAATACCTTGAAGAGAGTTTCTTTTTGATTATTGCTTCCATCCATTATGCTCTCTCCTCCTTTTTAAACTGCGAATCATAGATTTCTTTATAAACATCACAGTTTTGAACAAGCTCATCGTGGGTACCGATTCCTGCTATTTTACCGTCATCCATAACTATGATAAAATCGGCATACCGAATGGAAGCTGCTCGCTGGGATACGATGAAAACTGTAATTTCTTCTTCCATTTCCCGGATTTCTTTTCTAAGTCTGGCATCGGTAGCGAAGTCCAGCGCGGAAGCGCTGTCGTCCAATATGAGTATTTCCGGCTTTCTTACGAGTGCTCTGGCTATTGTCAGGCGCTGCTTCTGCCCTCCTGAGAAGTTCTTGCCTTCCTGTGACACCCTTGTATCCAAACCGTCCCTTTTTTCATCGACAAACTCTTTCGCCTGAGCAATTGTAATCGCCCGGTACATTTCTTCATCTGAAGCATCCTCTTTCCCCCACCGCAGATTCTCCCTTATGGTTCCTTTGAACAATACTGCTTTCTGCATAACTATGCCGATTTTTGCACGAAGCATCTCAAGAGGATAGTCTCTCACATCCACTCCATTTATCTTTACGCTACCCTTTGTAGCATCATAAAACCGCGGAATCATATTAACCAGGGACGATTTTCCCGAGCCCGTTCCCCCTATGATTCCAATCGTCTGCCCGCGCCTTACTTCAAAATTAATATCTGTCAGGGCTTCCGCTCCCGCGTTTTTATAAGTCAAGCAAACATGCTCGAAAGAAACCGCTATATTTGCATGTTCCATAGTAGCAACTTTTTCTTTTTCCGGAGATACGAGACCGGACTTCACTTCAAATATTGCCGCAATGCGATTCGCACTGGCTAATGCTTTCGTTATGGTAATGATTAAGTTGGCAAGCTTGATAAGTTCCACTAATATCTGAGACATATAGTTTACAAGGGCAACTACTTCCCCCTGCGTGATATAACCGGTATCCACCTGAAGCGCGCCTGTCCATATGAGCACAATTACCGCGCCGTTTATAATGACATAGGTAACCGGATTCATCAATGCGGAGATCTTACCTACAAATTCCTGCAGCTGTGCCAGTGCCCTGTTTTCCTTTTCGAAACGTTTTATTTCCGACATCTCTTTGTTAAAAGCACGTATGACTCTTATACCTGTCAGATTCTCTCTCGTAATGCCAAGAATCTTGTCCAGTCCTGCCTGCACCTTCTTATATAAAGGCATACTGATAAGCATAATTCCAAAGACTACAATACAAAGCAGAACAATTGTAACCAAAAAAATCACTGCTGCCCTTACGTCTATGGTAAACGCCATTGTCATGGCACCGAACACAATGAAAGGAGAGCGCAGGAAGAGACGCAGAACAAGGTTCACTCCTGACTGTACCTGATTAACATCGCTGGTCATACGCGTAATCAGCGTAGATGTCCCGATTTCATCCATCTCCGTAAAAGAAAGCTTCTGAATATGCCCGAACAGCTCATGCTTTAATCCTGTAGAAAATCCCACTGCCGCCTTTGCGGAATAATATTGTGCGGTTATAGAACATACTAATCCTACAATGCCCAGTGCTACCATGAGCAGACACATTCTAACGATATACCCCTTATCTCCTCCTGCAATTCCCTTATCGATAATCGCCGCCATAACGAGCGGTACAAGAAGTTCAAAGGAAGCCTCCAGCATCTTAAAAAGCGGTGCCAATACTGTTTCTTTTTTATAATCCTTAAGATAAATCAATAGCTCCTTCATCGTTTATACTCTCCGATAAAACTGATTTATATAACCAGCTCCTATACTATATCAGGTCAATAGCATCCCGTACGGATCTTACTCCTATAATCTTCATTTCTTTCTCTTCTATTCCCCTTACACTTTCCAGACAGACCGCAGGCAGGATGCAAGTAGTAAACCCTAACTTCTTGGCCTCCTGCACTCGTTGTTCCGCCATACTTACAGCCCTTACTTCGCCGCTGAGTCCCACTTCTCCGAAAGCGATTACTCCGCTGTCGATTGTCCGATTCTTAAAGCTGGAGACAATCGCCATCACAATCCCCAAATCGATAGCGGGTTCAACGACTTTTATGCCTCCGGCCAGATTTACATAAGCGTCGCAGCTCGACATCTGCAGACCTACCCTTTTCTCCAGCACAGCCATCAACAGGTTTACTCGGTTAAAATCAGTACCAATTGCCTGACGTCTGGGAATTCCGAAGTTACTCCCGCATACGAGAGCTTGAATCTCGATCAATATCGGACGGGTACCTTCCATAGAACATGCGACTATCGAACCGCTGGCGTCTTCCGGCCTGCCGTTCAGCATAAATTCCGAAGGATTTATAACTTCCTTAAGCCCTTCCTCTCTCATCTCGAACACACCGATTTCATTCGTGGAACCGAACCTGTTCTTGACTCCTCGAAGTATCCTATAAGAAGCATGCCTGTCGCCTTCAAAATAAAGCACCGTATCCACCATATGTTCGAGTACTCTAGGCCCTGCTACCGTTCCTTCTTTTGTAACATGCCCTACAAGAAATATGGATATATTAATCCCTTTTGCAAGCTTAAGGAAAATACCGGTAGCCTCCCTTACTTGAGACACACTTCCGGGAGCTGCCGAGACCTCTTCGCTATACATCGTTTGGATCGAATCAATAACTGCCACATCAGGTTTCATCTCTCTTAATGTCTCTTCAATCACATATAAGTTCGTCTCACATAAGAGCAGCAGATTATCGTTAAATTCTCCGATTCTATTTGCACGTATTTTAATCTGCCTCAAAGATTCCTCGCCGGAAAGATATAGCACTTTGCGCCCCGCACCGGCAAGCTTCTGGCATACTTGCAGCAAGAGGGTAGACTTACCGATTCCCGGATCCCCTCCTACCAGAGTAAGTGAGCCCGGCACGATGCCGCCCCCCAATACTCTGTCGAGTTCCCCTATCTGCGTGCTGAATCTTTCTTCGCTGCTCAAGGACACTTCGGATAGCTTCGCAGGCTCTGCCCGCGTTGGCCTGCCTCCGGTCTTAGAATACGTGCCGGTTCCCTTTGAACTCATGTTTATCCGTTCTTCCACAAACGTATTCCAAGCCTTGCACCCCGGACACTGTCCCATCCATTTCGCCGATTCATAACCACATTCCTGACAAAAAAATACAGTCGCGTTTTTACCCTTTGCCATAGATTATTCCCTTCCACCCATAAAAATTTTAGGCAAAAAAACGGGACTTTCACAAAATGACCGTCCCGTTTTTCGTTTCTTCTATTTTGCTACTTTGACATTTACTTCTCCGGCATCGGCAAGCTCTACGCTTAAATTCAGCTTACCACCCAAATTCGTACTCATTTTACCAATACTTTCATTATTTATATAAACCTCATATTCCGTTTCATCCTGAAGACCTATCGTAATCTGCGCATCTTCATCGCCTTCTACATTAAAGGTAATACCATCCTGAGTTTCTTTAAAATCAGTTACACTCGTTCCCGGTACCGATTCATAGACAAACATCCCGTTCCTTTCAAGCTTTGTCATTGTCTTGTAAGTCTTAACCTTCAACAGGTCACCACCGTACTCAAAATCCTCTAATTTCGCTTTTTTCTCCAGTTTGTGGTTGCCAAAACTGATTGCTCCTCCGCCTTCCGCGCGAAGTAATTCTTCCACCACTGCCATTTCTTATGTCCTCCTAAGTTTCCTTCCCTCGCTAATATGACACATTTTCAGCATCCTATTCTCAATATTAGTATAATATATTTTTTATATTTAATCTACTAAAACTTCTGATTCGAGATTCTTTTTTACGCGGAATGTAACCTTTCCATCCTTTACTCCGGCGCTTACATTATCGCCGGGTTTTATTTTTCCTGCCAGAATTTCTTCAGCCAACGCATCCTCAATAACAGTTTGAATCGCACGTTTTAACGGCCTTGCACCCATCTTATAATCGGAATACTTATCTACGATATGTTCCTTTAAAGATGGAGAAATGGCCAGATAGATATTCATCTGATTCTTGCACCTATTCCTAAGATCCGTGGACAGCAGGGTGATAATTTGCTTCATATTGTCTTTATTCAAAGGATGGAACACCATGATTTCATCAATACGGTTAATAAACTCAGGTTTAAAAAGCCTCTTCACTTCTTCCATAACACCGGACTTCATTTTTTCATAGTTCTGCTTTTCATTCGTTTGAGAAGAAAAGCCTAAGTTCTTCGGATCAATGATTCTCTGTGCACCCGCATTAGAGGTCATAATAAGAATGGTGTTCTTAAAGCTCACTTTATGTCCTTTGGCATCCGTAATATGTCCATCATCCAGTACCTGCAAAAGAATATTGAACACATCGGGATGGGCCTTTTCAATTTCATCGAATAATACTACCGAATACGGGTTTCGCCTTACCTTCTCGCTGAGCTGCCCACCTTCGTCAAATCCTACATATCCCGGAGGGGATCCTATCATCTTGGATACCGAGTGTCCTTCCATATATTCCGACATATCCACACGGATAAGAGCATTTTCAGAACCGAACATAGCTTCTGCCAACGCTTTGCTAAGTTCTGTTTTTCCTACACCTGTGGGTCCCAGGAACAAGAACGAACCGATGGGTCTGCCGGGATCCTGCAGACCGACGCGTCCTCTGCGCATCGCCTTTGCCACTGCGGATACTGCTTCCTCCTGCCCGATTACACGCTTATGCAGGATAGACTCCAGTTTGAGCAGACGTTCACTCTCCTTTTCGGCCAGCTTCTTTACAGGAATTTTTGTCCACATGGATACTACTTCCGCAATTTCATTTTCCCCTACCACATACTTGCGGTCTTCCTGCGACAAATTGAATTTATGTTTCATCTTTTCATATTTCTTTATTAAAGCATCTTGATTTTGCTTTAGTTCTCCCGCCTGACTGAAAGCTTCTATTCTGATAGCTCGTTCTATCTGCGCATCCATCTTGGCAATCTGCTCCGTCAGTTCTTTCATCTTATCCGGCATATGCATCGTCTTAAGACGCACTGCGGCGGCAGCCTCGTCGATTAGATCGATGGCTTTATCGGGCAGATTCCTATCATTAATATATCTCGTGGAAAGATGAACTGCCGCTTCAATCGCCTCATCGAGAATTGATACACGATGGTGCTCTCTGTATTTCCCCACGACTCCCTTCAATATACGTATCGCTTCCGCCTCTGTCGGTTCTTCTACGTTAACCGGTTGGAACCTTCGCTCCAATGCCGCATCCTTTTCCACATATTTTCTATATTCGGCAATTGTGGTCGCTCCGATTAGCTGAATCTCCCCCCTTGCCAATGAAGGTTTTAATATATTGGATGCATCGATTGCGCCCTCAGCGCCTCCGGCACCGATAATCGTATGCATTTCATCCAGAAAGAGAATAACATTACCGTCATCTATGACTTCTTTTATCACTTTCTTGATTCTTTCTTCGAATTCGCCTCTATACTTGCTTCCCGCAACCATACCTGATAAGTCCAACGTAAGAACTCTCTTATTCTGCACGGTAAACGGTACTTCACCGGAGACAATCCTCAGTGCGAGCCCTTCCACTACCGCCGTTTTACCGACTCCCGGCTCTCCTATCAGACAGGGATTGTTTTTCATTCTCCTGCTCAGTATCTGAATAACCCTTCCAATCTCTTCTTCACGCCCAATTACGGGATCCAGTTCTCCCTTTTGTGCAAGCGCCGTAAGATCCCGGCTATACTGCTCCAGCACCGATGTTCCGCCTTTTTTCTTTCCATTCTGTTTTTTGGCTAGATCTTCTTTATAAAGTGTTCCGTCCGCACCCATGGCAATTAAGGCGTCCACATACACCTTCTGTGCGGATATCCCGAGCGTGTTCAACAGTCTTACCGCCACATTTTCCCCCTCTTTAATAAGTGCCAGAAGAATATGCTCGGTTCCTGTCTTTTCAAGGCCAAAACGTTCTGCCTGCCTATGTGCTTCCTCAAGAACCTTTGCCGCACGAGGTGAATAACCATCTCTGTCTTTTATCTGAATACCGCTTTCCGGAGCGATTAAATCTTTAATCATCTCCAAAAGCTGAGTCTCTTCTAATCCGTTCTCCGTAAGAACCTTTGCCGCAACACCCGTTTTTTCTTTTAATAGGCCCACTAAAATATGTTCCGTTCCTACGTATCCCTGCTTTAAACTTGTTGCTGTCTTTTCCGCCAGCACAAGTGCGGCTTTCGCCTTATCTGTAAACTGTGACTGCATTAATCTAGTCCTCCATAATTTTCATAAACTTCGTCAATAAGAGCATGCACTTCTTCTCTGGAAATATTCTTACAGCTGCTCCTTGCCAACAAAACTTTCAAATCTTTTCTCAGTTCTTTCATCGTTTCCATCTTATCCATATCTATGGCAACCACGGCACCTCTGCGCCTGTCCACTTTCACAAACCCTTCTTGTTTAAGAACAGTATATGCTTTATTCACCGTGTGCATGTTAATACCTATAGCATCCGCAAGCTGTCTGACAGACGGAAGTTCTTCGCCAATTCTTATTTTGGATGTGGCAATCCCTATAATGATTTGATTGCGAAGCTGCAAATATAACGCCTCGTCGCTGTTAAAATCTATATCTATTATCATCATATTCAATACCTTCCTCTTGACTGTTATACAAATATTATAACACTAAAAACATTATGTCAAGAATCTGCTTTAGCCCTTCCGATAGCAAAAGGGTATATGAGTAGCAAGCCCATATACCCCATATTTTTATTTTTGAAATCAATCCCTATCTTCCATATTTAAAAACTCAAACTCAAACTCATCATCATCGATTAGGAAATTTTTGGCTTTCTTCTTCGGCATCGGAGCAGGTGTTTCCTCTTCAACATCGTAATTAATTTTCCTAACCTTGGATACCGGCTCTCTTACCGGTTGTTTTACCACTTTGACGCTGCTTCGTCTTCTGACGGGAACTTCTTCCTCCTCGTCGTCTTCCTCATCCTCGTCATCATCTTCTTCGTCATCATCTTCTTCGTCATCATCTTCTTCATAATCTTCATCATCATACAAATCTCTGATCTTAAACAACAATAACGTAACTATAACTGCAAGAATCGCTACCACTACCGCCAGAACAATAATTACAATCTTTTGAATGGCGAGCTGATCGGAATCGCTCTCACTCTGTGCCGATCCTGCTTCCGCCGCCGCCATGAGTCCTGCCAGCGTCTGGCGCGTTCCGTTTATATTATCATATAAATACCATTCGTTCTCGCCGGCATCATTTTGTGTATAAACCATTTCATAGTCCGGCTTTGTCTCTTCTTCCGGCTGAGCAGGTTCTTCCGCAGGAACTTCTCCGGCTTCTTCCGGTACAGCCTCTTGCGCGCCTTCAGCCGCAGCGCTGTCCGCGCCTTCTCCACCGGCACTATCCGTAGCCTGTATATTTTCTCCGGCCGTATTCTGCTGTGCCGAATTGTCAGTAGCAGCCGCTGCCGGCGGATCTCCGACCGTTATCAAATCCGAACGGATAAATCCTACGATTTCCTTACCCGCCGAAGTCGTATATTTTATCTGATACCATTTCTTTCCATCACTCGCATTCGCTTCTCCGGTAATTGTAACTACCGTATTCTTCGTTGCCGAACCTACTGTTTCGTGCTCTGTTGATGCACCTTCCCTAATTCTTGCACTTTCGTAATTCACATATGCTTTCGTTTCCGCAATCGGAGTCGCCGTAGTCGGTTCCGGCTTCTTCTCTGTCGCACTGCTTTCGGTTGCCGTACTGCTATCCGTGGTTGTCGCAGTAAGCGTTCCGGTAGACGTCGTTGCTTTAATCAGCAAGTCGGAACGGATATATCCGGTGATGTTGTCTGCGGTTACTTTGTACCAGACCATTCCTGCACTGTCTGTCACTTCATCCGTAACAGCTACCGTACTGCCCTTTAATAAACCCACCACCACATCGCTGGAAGTTGTCGGTTCCTTTCGTACCTTCGCCGCATCCGCAGAAACAATTCCCGTTGTCTGCGTATAGGCCATGCAAACTGTAGGCGTGCCAATGAAAACAATCATAGAAAATAACACACACGTCGCTACGGTCACTAATTTACCTGTTATACTTTTCTTCATCCGTATTTCCTCCCCTTATGGGTTACTAAATTTGTTCTACATTAAAAAAACGCATCGCCCCCGGATCACCCTTCATCAGCTCCACACCATATCCGGAAAGTGCTCGTTTCGCCCTTTCCCGTTCCTCAGCATTCCTATGATAAGCAGTAGCACACTTTTCGCAAAGAGCTCCGTGACGGATATTGGCGCCACAAATCCCGCATTTCATAAATGATCTGGAATTAGACGCTATTTCCAATCTGGATTCCCTTAGCATCTGGTGTATCGCCTTCTGGCTCACTCCCGTTCTCTCAGCTATTTCCCCGGCTGTGGCTCCCGGATGCTTTTCGATATAATTACGCGCTTTCCCGTAATCATCATAAGCGAGGGCATGGCAATCTTCACACTCATATTCTCCGACACCTTTAAAAATCATTATACCACCACACTTATCGCATTTATACGGCCTGTTATAATCATATTTACCTAAAGACGATTCAAAAACAGCAATTTCTCTATTACTCATATACTACCCCATTTCCGATGATACATCATCAATTGCTTTTCCAATATCATGGCGCATATATTTATTATCATAAATTACCCACTCTGTAGCTTTATAAGCATTTGCTCTCGCTTCTTTTAAATCTTTTCCCTTCGCTGTAATCCCAAGAACTCTTCCGCCG
The DNA here is from genome assembly GCA_012520655.1 of Clostridiales bacterium. Classification (GTDB taxonomy): domain Bacteria; phylum Bacillota; class Clostridia; order Lachnospirales; family Lachnospiraceae; genus Kineothrix. The sequence goes on from JAAYNW010000032.1 coordinate 73,167, forward strand.
TCCGTCATTATACCGTCTTTCGTCAGCTTCGTGCCCGCATGAAAACAATAATAGCCGTCTTTTCCGTCAAAATTCTCAAGGCCGCGAATCACATAACCTTTCTCGTATTTTACCGGATATCCGTCCGATGCGAGAACAACGCATACCGCCGCATTATCTTCGAACTGCAGATCGACCTCATCCAGCTTCCCATCAATACATGCATTCAGCACTTCTATAATATCGTTTTTCATTCTCGGAAGAACTACCTGTGCCTCCGGATCGCCAAATCTGGCATTATATTCCAAAACTTTCGGTCCCTTATCGGTTAACATAAGTCCAAAAAAGATAACGCCTTTGAATTCTCTTCCTTCCGCCGCCATTGCATCTACCGTCGCTTGGTATATATATTTGCGGCAAAAATCATCCACTTCTTTTGTATAAAAAGGACTGGGGGAAAAGGTTCCCATTCCGCCCGTATTCAATCCCTGATCTCCGTCCATAGCCCGTTTATGATCCTGCGCGGAAGTCATAGTCTTTACCGTCTTTCCATCCACAAACGAAAGTACGGACACCTCTCTGCCTGTCATAAACTCTTCAATCACCAGTCTGTTTCCTGCCGACCCAAACTGCTTATCCAACATAATAGTTCTTACGCCTTCCTTAGCTTCCTCCAGTGTATTACAAATCAACACCCCTTTCCCGAGAGCCAGACCATCCGCCTTCAGTACAATCGGAAAGCCTTCCTCGCCGAGACCTTCGAGATATGTGATTGCCTCATTCGCATCATCAAAGTTTTCATAGCTCGCCGTAGGAATATGATATTTTTTCATCAAATCCTTGGAAAAGGCTTTGCTTCCTTCCAAAATTGCCGCATTTTTTCTCGGTCCAAATGCTCTGAGTCCTGCATTATTAAGCTCGTCCACAAGTCCTCCTACAAGAGGATCATCCATACCTACAATCGTTAAATCAATCGCTTTTTCCTTTGCAAACGCTACGATCTTCTCAAATTCCATAGCTCCTATGGGAACACATTCCGCTAACTGTCCGATACCGGCATTTCCCGGCGCACAATATATTTTCTTGACCCTCGGACTCTTTGACACGCTTACCGCTATTGCATGCTCTCTGCCACCGCCTCCGACAATCAGTACTTTCATCTATGTACCCTCCTACATTTTCCGTCTTTTATCTCTATCTTGCCGTTAGCTATCAAATTAATCGCTTCCGGCATAATAATCCATTCTGCCTGCTCCATCACACGCTTCTGCAAAGTCTCCGGCGTATCTGCCTCTTCCACTTCTACCGCTTTTTGTAAAATAATAGGTCCGGTATCCGTCCCGGCATCTACGAAATGAACTGTAGCTCCCGTTACCTTTACCCCTCTTTCGAGCACGCTCTCATGTACCTTGAGCCCGTAATATCCCTTTCCGCAAAAGGATGGAATGAGAGAAGGATGTACATTAATAACTTTGTTCGCATACTTTTCTATCATCGTCTCAGGAAGCACTACCAGAAAACCTGCCAAAACAATCAAATCGGGAGCCGATTCCTCCACCGCGTGTAAAAGCGCTTCATTAAATGCTTTTCTGTCCGCATAATCTTTCGGCGATACGCAAACTGCCTCAATGCCGTTCCTTTTCGCCCTCTCCAGCGCATACGCATTTCTATTGTTACTGATGACCCTTACGATTTCAGTACCGGCGATGGTTCCTGCTTCGATCCCATCGATGATCGCCTGCAAATTCGTGCCGCCGCCGGACACGCATACGACCACTCTCAGCATAAAGCCACTCCTTTTTCTCCTGCTTCTACATGTCCTACTACATAAGGGGCTTCACCTGCCGCTCTAATCGCTTCCATGGCTGTCCCCACCTGATCTTTATCTAAGGCGAGCACCATACCCAGCCCCATATTGTAAGTGTTATACATCATCTTTTCTTCCAAAGCGCCCTTTTCCTTAAGAAGATTGAAAATAGGCGAAATATCATAACTATTCTTATTTACTACCGCTACCGCTCCGTCCGGCAGCATTCTCGGAATATTTTCATAGAAACCGCCGCCTGTAATGTGGCTGCAGCCCTTGATTGTAACGCCTGCCTCTTTTACTGCTTTAAGCGCCTTCACATAAATCTTGGTAGGAGCGATTAACGCCTCTCCCAACGTCTTGCCGAGTTCATCATAGTAAGTGTTCAAACTCTCTTTTGTCATGTCGAATACTTTTCTTACAAGTGAAAAGCCATTGCTATGTACTCCGGAAGATGCAATGCCTACAAGAACATCGCCTGGTTTTATATCCGCTCCCGTAATCAAATTCTTTTCATCTACAACACCTACGGCAAATCCCGCAAGATCGTATTCGTCCTCCGGATAAAATCCCGGCATCTCAGCTGTTTCTCCGCCGATAAGAGCCGCTCCGGACTGAATACATCCGTCCGCTACTCCCTTTACTATCGTCGCAATCTTTTCCGGATAATTTTTACCGCATGCAATATAATCCAGGAAAAACAAAGGTTCACCGCCCGCACAGGCAATATCGTTCACACACATGGCAACGCAGTCTATGCCTACCGTATCATGCTTATCGAGCAGGAATGCCAGTTTCAACTTTGTTCCGACGCCGTCCGTTCCCGATACAAGCGTAGGTTTCTCCATATTTTTAATGCCGGCAAGCGAAAAGGCTCCCGAAAATCCTCCCAGACCTCCAAGCACCTCCGGCCTCATCGTTTCCTTCACATATTTTTTCATTAATTCTACCGACTTATAACCTGCCTCAATATCCACACCGGCGTTTTTGTAATCCATGACATTTCCTCCACTGTTCACATTATAATTTGCATCGTCTGTGCCGCAAATTGCATACCTTTTCATTTCTTATCGATAATTCTTATAGCCTACTTCCTGCAGTTTTGCATCTTTTTCCTGTACGCTCTCTCCTAAAGTCTTGCTGTAAGCTTTCAGCTTCGCAAGCAGCTCCGAATCAGACGTAGCCAGGATCTTCGCGGCAAGAATGCCTGCATTAGCGCCGCCGTTGATGGCTACCGTGGCCACCGGAATACCTGAAGGCATCTGCACGATGGAATAGAGAGAATCTCTTCCTCCAAGCGATGTCGTATGCATGGGAATACCAATGACCGGCATAGGGAAAATCGCCGCACACATACCGGGTAAATGAGCTGCCATTCCCGCACCTGCAATAATTACTTTGAGTCCGCGTTCCTCTGCGCCCTTCGCATATTCAAAGAACACATCCGGTTCTCTATGCGCCGAAATGATATTCATTTCATAAGAAATTCCAAGCTCCTCCAAAATATCCGCAGCTTTCGCCATAACCGGCATGTCCGAGTCGCTTCCCATAACAATACCAACCTTTGCCATCACTACTCTCTCCTCTTTTTTTCTTCTAGTTTACTAAAATTCTCTTATGCACGCAACCTATATTTTCTTAGTTTTTTGGGACTTTGCCTATTGTCCAAAGGGCTTATTCAATTCCTCACAGCCCTCCAGAACAAACCTTCCTTTTAAGATTATGGGTATTACCTCGTTATCCGCAGTAACTGCCGACAGCTCTCCCAATTCATCATAAGGAATGGTTATATCCGTATGACAGTTAAAATACGCTTTTTTACTGTCGGTTTTTCGAAGGACGGACACCTCGTTATCACGGGCGATGATCGCTTTGCCGTCCGGATTATATGTTACCATATCCTCTTCATGGGAATAGCAGGTATCTCCCACCGCAAAATGCGGTCCCATTTTTTCCGCAATCAAAATCGGCAGTTTATCTCCGATTCCGTATTTCAAAGCAGCCATATAGGCTACCGTATTCGTCCCTATGGCAAACTCCCCGATAGGAAGCGTATCATGATGGAACATAATATTTTCTTTTATATACTTTTTATTTTCTTCTTCCGTCTCGAAGTTAGTGCAGCAATAATCGGTTATCATGCCGTCCTTAAACGTAATCTTAAGATTGATATACTCCAATTCTCCGAGAAATACTCTGCTTACGTGAAGAACGCCCTCCGTTCCCGCAAGTTTGGGCGAGGTAAACACTTCTCCCACCGGAATATTCACATCTGCAACACAGTTTTCGAAGTTCGTCTCTTTATCCGGCGACTTGAGTTCATGAAGACTTATCTTAAGGGAGGTTTCATTATCTCCCATTCCTTTTACGAGCACGTACTTCGCACGATCCAGTGTATCTATAATGACCTGCTGGATATCCCGATAAAGCTTATAATCCAGAGTATTTATTTTTACAATTTCATCAAAAATCTCTTCATATTTATCCCCAATTGGTGGAACCGGGAACGAGATAATCGTAAAGCTTCGTTCCTCACCTTTTATATATTCGTTCTGCAGTTCTCCTGCTGCAGACATATATTCCACAGAAAGCTTCTGCTGTTTCTCCGATAGGCGAAGAGCCTCTTTTTTGGTTTCGGGTGCAAAAGGTGTTTCTCCGAATATCTCCATCACCGCAGGACCGCCCAACAAGGCCGCTTCTTCTTTCAGCGTCTCATAAGCCTCTTTCAATACCTCCAGCCTGCGGTTAACATATTGTTTATCCAGATAGAGCGCCTGATCGTCTTTATGGTCGTAGTCATACTGCTTGTTCGCACTCGTGCCGAAATAACCGATCTTATTCACGCCTTTTCCTTGAAAAGCACTGACCCCTGCACGGTATATGACGGGTTTCATTCCTATCTTTTCAAAATTATACACTGCCTCTTTTATCATCCGTTCAAAGCCAAGAGAATACCTTATATTTACCGTTTTCTTCTTCGTAATATCCTTACCGCACACTTCAAAGCCTATGCGATACCCTTCTGTATAAGTATCTGCCATAAGCTTTATCTCGTCTCGGGACATATCGTTCAAATGCTTTGCTGTCTTAAGTTCGCTGTCCGTCACATATTCTCCGAAATAAAAAAGATACCGCAAGTCCTCCAAGTCGCTGTCCATAATAATTCTAAGTGCAAAATCTTTTTCCGGACAAAGCTGCTCACGAAGGCGCTTTTCAGCCTCCGGCTCCGAGTAGTCGCTGACAAACCAATAAATGATTTGTCTCAGCTCCTCATAAACCGGTATGCCATTTTCCTCACGGGCGCTGCAAAATGCATAATAAACTTCCAAAAACAATTCCATGCGGATAATCATCTCAAAAAGATCCTGTTCGTAGGCAAATACAATCAGGCTTCGTAATTCCGTATACAGAAAAGACAAAAGCTGCCCATATTCCTCCCCCAGTTCCTTAACCCCATATGCGGGATTCGCATAACTCATCGCATATTGTTCCGGAAGAACATCTTCATACAATTTCCTGTTGTGCGCCTTCAATTCTTCCATGGACGCTTTCCTAAGCTGTCCGCTTCTTACATATTCATACGTGTCCGCCATTTGACATAAAAATGCGGCTGTACAGCTAAAGTATCTCTGATATCTTTCTTCCAGATACTTCTCATCTCGTAATTCCTTTATTCTTTCCAGAGAAAGTTCATATCGTTCCAACATAATCCCGTTCATATCCCATACGCTCCTGCATATAAAATGATGCTGATAATGGCCAATACCGCAGTATTAAATCCAATCCCCAAATAAGAGAATAAATAATATCTGTCTTTCTCCATTCTGGAAAGTATTCCCAATATCAATCCTGTTAAGGAAAAAAGAGTTACCAAAAAAACTGCCGCGCCATATTGTGTCACCGCAGCTCCTTTATTTTTATAAGACAAATAAATTGCTGCCGTAACAGAAACGGCAGAAATAATACCCAAAATAGTTGCCATAATTCCTTTTTCCGTATGTTTCTTTGCCGTAAAAATATATCCGCTCTTACGGCCCTTATGATGATTTCTACGGTTCATAATCACCTCTAAAAGGGCATTCCTTTTCGAATGCCCATAACATTTAAAATAAGATTTTTGATTTACCGGATAAAAGTTTTGCTCCGCTTATAATGAGGAGAACACCTCCTGTAATCCCTGCCACCAACGTTACGACACCGATTACAATGTTCAAAGCTCCCGAACCGCACATAAGCTTATAAATTCTTTCTTCCATACCAGCACTCCTCCCTATTTGGCTCCATAAGTTTCATAATATGCGTCAATTGCCGCTTTACATGTATCATCAATATAGATTGTACCATGATATGGCTTATTATACAAATATCCTACCACTTCTTCCATCGTTACGATAGCATTCGCTTCAAAACCATATTTCTCTTTAATTTCGTATAGCGCACTCTTTTCTCCTTGTCCTTTTTCCATGCGATTCAAAGAAACTATTAGCCCTTTGATTTCCACATCAGCCTGCGCTTTAAGAATAGGGAAGGTCTCTTCGATAGACTTGCCGGAAGTCGTCACATCTTCGATAATCACTACACGGTCACCGGCTTTTAATTGGCTTCCGAGAAGTATGCCCGTATCGCCATGATCCTTCTCTTCCTTTCGATTGGAACAATATCTGACATCCTTTCCGTATAGTTCGCTGATTGCCATAGTAGTCGCTACACTGAGAGGTATTCCTTTGTATGCCGGTCCAAACAGAACGTCGAAATCGAGCCCGTAATTATCATGAATCGCTTTGGCATAATATTCTCCCAGCTTTCTGAGCTGCGTACCGGTCACATATCCTCCTGCATTCATAAAAAACGGAGATTTGCGTCCGCTTTTCAGTGTAAATTCTCCGAATTTAATCACCTGACTGTCCACCATAAATTCAATAAAATCCTGTTTATACTGTTCCACGTTTCTTAAAACCTCCGTATTTACGAGTCATTTACTATTCTTGCATTTCCTTATTTTAACATGTTTCCTATCTCTTTTCAATCCGTACGCCCAAAGCCGTTCTATTTCTTCCCGGCCAATGCCGCAGCAATATCTTCACGCATCTCTTCCACCGCCGCACGAGAGGCCGATCCGAAATTTTCCGCTCCGAACTCCGCATATTTCTCCTCCTGATATGCCGCTATGATTCCTCTGGAAGAGTTTACGATAGCTCCAAGTCCGTCCTCATTAAAGAAATGCACGAGATCGGTGCCTTTTCCGCCCTGCGCACCGTAACCCGGCACGAGAATATAAGCTTTCGGCATAACTTTGCGCAGCACCTTTCCCATTTCCGGATAGGTTGCCCCGACTACCGCACCTACATAGCTATAGGAATTTCCCATATGTTCTTCTCCCCATTCGGCAACCTTCTCTCCTACAATTTCATAGAGCGGTCTGCCGTCAATCAATCTGTCCTGGAATTCTCCACTGCTGGGATTAGACGTTTTTACGAGTATGAAAATACCTTTACTCTCTCTCTTGCAAACAGCCATAAACGGCTTCACTCCATCCGAACCGAGATACGGATTTACCGTGGCAAAATCTTCATCAAAGCCATAGAAAGATTGACTGCCAACCTGTACTTTGCCAAGATGACCTACCGCGTAAGCCTCCGAGGTGGAGCCTATATCGCCTCTCTTAATATCTCCGATCACTATAAGACCTTTCTCCTTACAATAATCCACCGTCTTCTTAAAAGCCTTTATTCCTTCCACTCCAAATTGTTCGTACATCGCAATCTGTGGTTTCACTGCCGGAATCAAGTCATATATATTATCAATAATTTCTTTATTGAACTGCCAAATCGCCTCTGCGGCCCCTTCCAACGTCTCCCCGCATTCCTTATAAGCTTTTTCGGTTACATGCGCCGGAATATATTTCAGCACGGGGTCCAGACCTACTACGATAGGTGCGTTTGTTTTTTTTATCTTAGATACCAGTTGATTAATCATAAAGGTTTTCCTCCCATTTCTATAAGCAAATTCGTTCCGCATAACGGTTCGCGCACAACAAAGGCGTTGTCTATAGTGCAACGCCTTCTAAATCTTTAAGTACATATATGTTCTCCACATAATCCGGTACTCTATCTTTTTCCACCCATTCCAGTTCTCCGTATTCCTCGGACAAAACAATATTATCCTCTTCATTCTCATCGATACTGCACAGGTAAGCGATTCCCACACATTGGGAATCCCCTACCATCTGAGACCATGTATATACAATGCGTTCAATCTTTCCTTCTACGGATAAAAGTTCTCTGATTGCCCGCAAAACCGCATCATCCGGTGCCTCTCCGTAATTTACTTCCGAATCGATAAATTCCCATATAAAGGGATCCGGAATACGATCGTCCACCCATCTCTTTATCAGTAAATATTTATCGTCTTTTTTAATGATTCCTTTTACCTTTAAATAAACATTCTCCATACTGTCCTCCCGTTATCCTATGTGGCTATCAACTCTCGGCAATCCACATATTTCTTAATATTAGACGCGTTTACATACTTCTTATATTCGTCTCCGTTTGTCACTACCAGCGTCGGAGCCTGCATAACGCCGTATCTGCCGGCGAGTTCCATATTTTCCTCCGCATCGATAAGAACATACTTCTCTTCTTTTAAATATTCTTTTGCCAGTTTGCAATTCGGGCAGGTCTTAGTCGTAAAAAGATATTTTACGGCTTCCGGCTTCTCCACTTTTACGCTGACCTCTTTTTCATAGTTCGACAGCGTGACCATACGCGTCATCGGTTTCTTCAAAGAAGACTTCTCCACACAATATTCAGTCCTGTTTGCGTATTCCTGAAGCTTACCGTCATTCCAGTTCTGCACCGGCCTGTAATATCCCGTTATACGGCTATAAATCTCCGTCGTCTTTCCGCAGTGAGGACATACCTTCTGTTCTCCCGCAAGATATCCGTGCTCATTGCAGATAGAATAAGTAGGTGACATCGTGTAATAAGGAAGCTTGTAGTTATCAGCGATTGTTTTTACCAAATTAGCCGCCGCTTTCCAGTCCGGAAGTTTTTCTCCCAGAAAAGCGTGAAATACGGTACCGGAAGTATACAGCGTCTGCAAATCGTCTTGTATATCCAAAGCGTCGAAAATGTCTATCGTATAATCCACCGGCAGATGGGAGGAATTCGTATAGTAGGGCGTATCTCCCGGATTCCCTGCGGTCTTAATAGCCGGCCATCTCTTCTTGTCGTGCTTTGCCAGACGATATGTAGTACTTTCTGCCGGAGTTGCCTCCAGATTATATAAATCCCCATACTTTTCCTGGTAATCGGAAAGTCGGTTTCTCATATGATTCAATACTTCTTTTGAAAATTCCTGGGTTCTCTTATCGCTCATATCCGCGCGAAGCCAATTCGCATTCAGTCCCACCTCATTCATGCCGATAAGGCCGATGGTAGAAAAATGGTTATCGAACCCGCCAAGATAGCGCTTAGTATACGGATATAGCCCTTCTTCCAGTAATCTGGAAATTACCCCTCTCTTTATCTTAAGAGATCTCGCCGCAATATCCATCATCTTGTTGAGTCTCTTGTAAAAATCATCTTTGTTGGCGGAAAGATAAGCAATCCTAGGCATATTAATCGTTACTACACCCACACTTCCCGTACTCTCTCCCGAACCGAAAAATCCTCCCGTCTTCTTCCGAAGTTCCCGTAAATCCAAACGCAGACGGCAGCACATACTGCGCACATCGCTCGGCTCCATATCGGAATTAATGTAATTGGAAAAATACGGCGTTCCGTATTTAGCGGTCATTTCAAATAAAAGTCTGTTGTTCTCCGTGTCTGACCAATCGAAGTCACGGGTAATGGAATAGGTCGGTATCGGATACTGGAATCCTCTTCCATTGGCATCTCCTTCGATCATTGTCTCGATAAATGCCTTATTGATCATATCCATTTCTTTTTTACAGTCTTTATACTTGAAGTCCATTTCCTTGCCGCCTACGATTGCGGGCAGCTCTGCCAAGTCGTCAGGCACCGTCCAATCCAGCGTAATGTTGGAAAAAGGAGCCTGTGTTCCCCAACGGCTCGGTGTATTTACACCATAAATAAATGCCTCTATGCATTTCTTCACTTCCGAATATGTCAGCTTGTCCACCTTCACAAACGGTGCCAGATATGTATCAAAGGAAGAAAATGCCTGTGCACCCGCCCATTCATTCTGCATAATTCCAAGGAAATTCACCATCTGGTTACACAGCACGGAAAGATGCGCCGCCGGAGCGGAAGTAATCTTGCCGGTAATACCTCCGAGCCCCTCTTGGATAAGCTGTTTCAAGGACCATCCCGCACAATAACCGGTCAGCATCGATAAGTCATGGATATGGAGGTCCGCATTTCTATGAGCCTCCGCAATTTCCTCATCATATATCTCGGAAAGCCAGTAATTGGCCGTTACTGCACCGGAATTGCTTAAAATAAGCCCGCCTACCGAATAGGTCACGGTAGAATTCTCCTTTACTCTCCAGTCTTCTATCTTCACGTAGCTGTTGACAACATCTTTATAATCGAGAATGGTAGATTTCATATTGCGCATTTTTTCTCTTTGCTTGCGGTAGAGAATAAATGCTTTGGCTGCCTCCGTATATCCCGTCTGCTCCAATACTCTTTCCACGCTGTCTTGAATATCTTCTACATAAACTTTGTCTTCTTTCACTTTATTCTGAAACTCGGACGTAACGCGAAGCGCCAGCAGATCAATGATATCATTGTTATACTGCATATCCGTAGCATTGAAAGCCTTCATAATAGCATCACTAATCTTTGTTAATGTAAAGTCTGCGATTTCCCCATCCCTTTTAATTACTTGAAACATCTCATTTCCTCCCTGCATACATTATTGAGCACTGCCAAAACAACACATGCGCTCCCCCATTTCCCCAACAAGTTCACATAATATCTTGTAAATCCTGATTACAGAAATTGTAACATCTTACCACTAAAAAGTCAATAAAAAACACAAGATATTATGTTAACATCTCTTCGTTAACACAACATCTTGTGCCTCCCCTTTTGCAATCATCTAATCCACTTCTATTTTATCTCGTCTTTAAGAAGGTATATTCCCTCTTTGCAGTTTCATCATCCGGATATGTAGTCAAATAGCTATCTAAGAGCACCGCTGCCTTTTTATATTCACCAAGATATTCATAAGTAACAATTTCATTGAATTTCAGCGTCTGCATCATATCATTGTTTTCAATATTCATTCCCGCTTGAAAAGCCGCCAGCGCTTCTTCATATGCTCCCATCTCCATCTTGCACAGGCCGAGCTGGTTATAGACCTTCGCATTGGTCTGATCATCCGCAATAAAGCTGTTATATACGCTTACCGCATAATTATTATCTCCCAATTCTTCATAGGTTTTCCCTAAAAGGAGCACCGCCTCATATCCTGCCGTCTTCCTCGCCTTTTCCAGATAATTCCTCGCGTTATCGTAGTCCTTCAAATAGTAATACATCCTCCCGCACTCATAATCGGTCATGGACTTCGAGCCGCTGTCGAGCGCTGCCTGCAAATATTCCTGACCTACTTCCTTATATCCGTTTTGTTCGAGCACAAGATAGATATCGATTAATTGTGTATAATCATCTTTGTCTAACGAAATCGCCTTGTCGAAGTCGGCCTTCGCCTTTTCAAAATCTGTGCCGATTCTAAGGCACCCTCTCAAATAATAGGCCACTTTATCTTTGGGCAAAAGAGCAATAATAGAATCATAAGCCTGTATGCTCTTATTGATTTCCCCTAACTTATAATAGACGGTAGCGAGATAATAATTAATATCATAATCTACCGCATCCACCTGTCCGTTACTGTTGCTAAGTGCCTTCTCAAAGGCGGCGGCTGCCTCGGTATACTGTGTAAGACCCATATATGCCAAACCTTGTCCTCTATATAACAGGCGCAAATCTTCGCCGTCTACCATCGCTTTTTCAAAGCACTGGAGCGCCTTATTATAATCCAACGCCTCCACTGCTGCCATTCCTTCATTGATATTGACATTCTTGGATTTTTGTCCGCAACCAGCAAGCAGACAACACAAAACCGCCCCTAACAAGACTATTTTAATAAAATTCTTTTGTTTCTTCATGATAGTTCCTCTTTCCTGCTTCTTCATATGCCGGAAAACGACAAAGTACTTTATTATACTACTATATTTTTCATCCTCATACAACCCTTTCAGCAGCTGTAAACATTTTTCCGGCAAATATCTCTATCCTTTATGACTCATAAGGCGATAATTCGAATCGGATGAAATACCCTCTGTCGTGATCGCACACCGGACAATTTTTCGGAGCTTCCTCACCTTCAAACAAATGGCCGCAGTTTAAACAGAACCATGCCGTTTTTACATCTGATACAAATAATTTTTTCTCCTCCAAAAGCTCTGCAAATCTTCCGAAACGGTCTCCATGTATTTTCTCTATTTCCGCAATCAAATGAAAAGAAGCGGCCACTTTGGCAAATCCTTCCTCTTTTGCTTTGTCTCCGAACGCCTTATATACCGAATCGTGTTCCTCATACTCATTATGCTGTGCCATACGTAAAAGCTGCGCCACATCGTCCGTAATATCTACAGGATAACTACCGTCTACATTAATGCTTTCTCCGGTCAGCTCCTTTAAATGGTTGTAAAAAATCTCAGCATGCTCTTTTTCCTGATTTGCCGTATATTCAAAAACGGCGCTTATTACATAGAGATTTTCTTTCTTTGCCTTGGATGCCGCAAATGTATAGCGGTTCCTCGCCTGACTTTCTCCTGCAAATGCTCTCATCAAATTATCCTTTGTTTCACTGTCTTTAAAATTTACTCCCATAATGACCTCCATTATTTGATTTTCCGGCTACCTTTTGATAAGATCGCACTAAAAGTTCTGCTGTATAAAAACGGGCGGCAGGTTTATCCTACCGCCGCTTCTTTATTCATTATTTTCCGTTTTATAGAACTTTATTCACGAGTCTCATTTTTTTCCATTTCCTGAATTTCAGCCACAGCCACCGTCCCTGCATAATGTCCGCGCCTATCCAGGCGAATACTTCTCCGTAAAATACACCGTTTTCGCCAATAAGCAACGGTAAAATCAGTGCACAGCCGCACCGCATAGCAAGCTGAACCACACCGGAAAACATAGGCAGCACCGGGGTGCCCATTCCCTGTACACAGGCACGTATTATATACAGCACATATAAGAGCGTAAAGAAACCTGACAATATCACGAGAAAATTGTATCCTACCTGTAGGGACTCATTTACATCTACAGCATCTCCTGCAATGAAAAGATGCAGCAACATTCGTCCGAACACTAACATAACGGTTGACATAAGTAACGCTGTCCCAATTCTTATTACATTTGCCGCCCTCAGTCCTTGTTTAATTCTCTCAAAAAGTCCTGCGCCCATATTCTGTCCTGTATAAGCGGACATTGCATACCCGTTGACTACTGATTGTACAATCAGTCCGCCGATTGCCGTTATCATGTTTTGGAGTCCCATCAGTATTCCCAACCTGCATTGCTCGAAAAGCATTTGTAAATCCGCTCCATAATCATTATTCTTAGATTTAAGTATTTCTATTTTATTTAATATGATAAAACAAAAAGCGGCCGCCAGAAGCTGCGCTAAGACCGTTCCAAAAGCTGCCCCTTTCACTCCCCACTCAAACCCGTATACAATCAAAACATCCAGAGCAATGTTACAAAGTGATGCTATCGTCATCGCACGAAGAGGCGCTCGGCTATTCCCGAGCGCCCGCAAAACGGCTGAAAATAAATAACAATTCCCCCTATTGTGCGGTCTTATCGGCAAACCGATTATTCATTTTAATTTGCCGCTTACATTTCTTATTTACACTTTCTAATCGGAATCCATATTTCACTCAGATAGGAATCGCTGTTTGCATCTTCCTGTGAATACCATTCCAATTCCGGCGCATCCGCATGTTCGTAACCGGAATTAGGAAACCATTCCGTATAGATTCTCTTCCATACACTCTGTTGGGACTCGGGAAGTCTGCCGCGGCATTCGAACTTCACATATTCCTGATCCTCAATTATGAGCTCTTTCATTCCTTCCTTTACCGGTTCATCGGACTCAACAGCTATCATGTAGTCAAACTCCTGTCCTCTCGGATTATAACATACTCCGTAAAGTTCAGGTTTTCCTTCCTTGCAGATCTTACACATTTTCTCAAGAGCCCCATCCTCACAGGCGTCGTTCCACATCTGCGGAATCATTTTAAAATTCTGCTCATCCACCGTAGTAAATGTTCTTACCAGTCCTACCAATCTGAATCCTTCTGCTTTTTCGATACGATACTTCATTTCACTCACTCCTTTAATTGTGAATTTAAAAGAAATTGTAGGATACAAAGTCAGGATAACGCCCTTTTCTCTCGCCTCTCTCGGCGTAATTCCATGAAGGTTCTGAAAAGCTCTCGCAAAAGAAACCGGAGAATCATAACCGTATTTCAATGCAATATCCAGTACGCTTTCTTCTCCCCTCTGAAAATCCAGCGCTGCAAGAGTAAGCCTTCTTCTGCGAATATATTCCGCCAATGGTACATCCGCAATAAATGAAAACATCCGCTGAAAATTATATGAAGAAGAGCATGCCAGCTTAGCAGCTTCCGCGTAGTCAATCTCTCCGGTCAGATTGTCTTCTATATAATTCAGCGCAGCATTCATTTTGGCCAACCATTCCATTCTTCGTCCCTCATTCCTTTGTTCGTTGTTACATCACAATCTTAGGATATTTTTATTTTTTATTCGCAACTTTTTATGCCCAAAAAAATTTTTTTACTTTGTTCTGTATCTTCAAGCGCTTGCCCACATATTGACATTTTATATTATTTGATATCCTTCTTCACTCAAAGCATCCAGAGCTTTCTTAAGGTTGTCTTCCTTTACGAGTATATAATCGGTATTGTAAGTGGATATAGCGAAGATTCCAATCTTCGCATCTGCAAGGATGCCCGATATTTTAGCCAGAATACCGATTAATGAAAAGTCAAGGATGCCTTCTATGCGAAACGCCCTCCAGCCGTCATCTCTTTCCTCCGCATTCTGAGGCACAAGCTCCGTTTTGCAGACCAGTGACAGCTCCTCATCCGTTTTCCCCACAAAACAATAGTCATCCTCAAAATCCACGTCTTTTATGTCTTTTATTTTACACACACTGAACTGATTGCCAATTACTCTTATATTCACTTTTTATCTTCTTAATACTATTCAAATTTAAAATCCTTGATTGCAGTTCTATAGAATATTAATACAAAATGTGAGTCTTATGCGAGTATCGCCTTATCACTGGCAAATTCCTCCCCGGATACGAGTTCGAACTGGTGCAGCAAGTCAGCCACCGTAAGCTTCTTCTTCTCTTCTCCCGCGATATTCAGTATTACTCTTCCGTCATGCATCATTATCAATCGGTTGCCGTGAGCTATCGCATCTTTCATATTGTGAGTAACCATCAGTGCCGTCAAGTGATTCTCCTCGATGATCTGGTCTGTAACGCGAAGTACCTTTTCTGCGGTCTTCGGGTCCAAAGCTGCGGTATGTTCATCCAAAAGCAACAGATTCGGTTGCTGCAAAGTTGCCATGAGCAAAGTGAGCGCCTGACGCTGTCCGCCGGACAGCAAGCCAACCTTCGAAGTCATGCGGTCTTCCAGCCCCAGATCGAGAACTCTTAATAGCTCACGGTATTTTTCTTTTTCCTGTTTGGTAATTCCCCATCCGAGTTTTCTGCTTTTCCCCCGACGAGCCGCCAATGCCAGATTCTCCTCTATCTCCATGCTGGCGGCAGTCCCTGTCATTGGGTCCTGAAATACGCGGCCAAGAAAACCGGCTCTCTTATGCTCCGGTAAACCTGTAATATTCTGCCCATTCAGAAGAATCGCCCCTCGATCTACAGGCCAGACTCCTGCAACCGCATTCAGCATAGTCGATTTTCCGGCGCCGTTTCCGCCGATAATTGTGCAGAAATCTCCTTTGTCCAGATGAAGATCAACTCCGTTAAGCGCTGATTTTTCATTAATCGTACCGAGATTAAAGGTTTTATGAATATCTATAATGTTTAGCATCTGTTATTCCTCCTTATCCTTTCTGGCTTCAAGTGCCGCCAAAGATGCTTTGGCGGTACGGCCAAAAGAATTCTTGCGTCTGCCCTGGATGTAAGGAACAGCCAGAAATGCGGCTACTATGATAGCGGTAAACAGCTTTAGGTCGTTGGAATTCAACTTTAACCAAAGCACGATACCGACAACAATATAGTAAATAATGCCACCCATAATGACAAACACAAGTCGAAGTGCAAAATTCATGTGTTTTCTTAAAATGGCTTCGCCCAATACCTCACCGATGATAACCGCTGCCAGACCGATAACAATTGCGCCGCGTCCCATATTAATATCCGAAAAGCCTTGATATTGCGCCATCAAACCGCCTGCAAGCCCTACAAGACCGTTTGACAGTGATAAGGCCAGAACCTTCGTAAAATTAATATTGATTCCGTTTGCCTTGCTCATGGAAGGATTGCATCCGGTAGCGCGTATGGAGCTGCCCTGCTCAGTACCGAAATACCAATACAAAAGAGAAATTAATGCAAGGGCAAACAATCCTGCTATCAAAATCGATTTGGGTATATTCATTAAAGAAACAAGCAGATTGTACTTCTGAGAACTTAATGCCATATTTGCAGCCATGCCCATAATATGCAGGTTGACAGAATACAATGCAATCTGCGTCAAAATCCCCGAAAGAATCGGTGGAATACCTAGCGCAGTATGCAATAAGCCGGTGACCAGACCCGCTAAAAGGCCGGCAAATATTGCAACTAATAAAGCCGCCGGAATCGGAACTCCGGCAAGAGTAAGCATCACGGTAACGGCACAGCCGGTTGCAAAGGAGCCGTCAACCGTCAGATCTGCAAAGTCGAGCAGTCGAAAAGTAACATAAACACCAAGTGCCATAATCCCCCATATAATACCTTGGGCAATGCAGCCCGGAAGGGCATTCAGCAAATTCAACGGATTAAGGGCAGCAAAATAACTCATTTTTATCCTCCTTACAATTTAAGGGGTGTCCTTCACAGCAGGCACCCCTTAGTACATTTAAATTAATTAGTTGATTATTCAACTCTTTTATTCAACTTCTATTGCGGTGTAGCTGTCAGGAATAGTAACGCCCAGCTTCTCCGCACGGTCAGCCATATATTTATATGTAATATTTGGTGAGTATTTAACCTCCATCGTAGATACATCAGTACCGTTTACAAGAACGTCATAAGCCATTTCACCGGTTGTATAGCCTAAATCATAATAACTGATAGACAAAGTGGCAACTCCGCAACCCTTGCAAATACCTTCTTCACCGCTTACAATAGGAATCCCTGCAGGTTCTGCAACATTATTAATCGCTTCCGTGCAGGAAGCTGCAGTATTATCGGTGGGAATAAAGATCACATCGCTGTTGGAACAAGCATTCTGTGTAACGGAAGCTACATCATTGGAATCGGCAAAGGTAAACTCGGTACATGTATACCCCATTTCCGCTAAATATCCTTGAATAGTGGTAGACTGATACTTGGAATTCGCTTCTGCCGAGCAATAAAGGATACCTATATTCTTCGCATCGGGAAACAGCTCTTTGATCATTTCCGCCTGTTTGTCGAGGGGCGCAAGATCTGAAGTTCCGGATACGTTCATGCCGCTTACTCCTGTCCAATTATCGATATCAAGCGCTGTTGCATAATCGGTAACGGAAGTACCCAGAACAGGAATGGTATTTGTTGCGGAAGCCGCAGCCTGAACAGCAGCAGTTGCATTTCCCATAATTAAATCATAATTGCCGGAAACAAACTGATTTACGATCGTTGCACAAGTGGCTGAATCCCCCGCAGCATTCTGCTCGTCAAATACAACCTGGTCTCCCAGCTTTTCAGTTAACGCATCCTTGAAACCTTGAGTAGCCGCATCCAGGGCTTCGTGCTGAACAAGCTGACAAATACCTACAGTATAAGCTTTTCCGGCATCGGTCTTGACTTCTTCCTGTGCACCCGCCTGCTCGTTTGCCTCAGATGCCGCAGTGTCTGTCGTATCTACAGCATCAGTGCCTGCTGTACTGCCGCAAGCCGCAAAGCTCATGACCATAAGCGTTACTATCAAAAATACGGAAATCTTTTTCATAAATCATCCTCCTCAAAATTAAAGGTAGTGTCAAATTTACTACCTATTTTTCTTTCTAAAACCTTTATTTTCGGGAGCTTGCAAATAAAAAGAGCATTGACCTCCCTTTTTTGATATAATGTCCTCGACCAAAATTCCAAAATACCA
>JAAYNW010000033.1 GCA_012520655.1 Clostridiales bacterium
AGAAGAAAATGTCCGTCAAATACATATTCATCCATAAGGCCGCCAAAAAAGCAAAGCCTATCCGCTGTATTGGCAGAGTTCAAAAACTCCGTTGCCGCTCCCGTTCCCCGGTATCCTCTGAAAATATGTTTAAGAGAGGCCGGATAACTCATGACTGCCATCCCTATGGAAACCACGAGACTAAGTCCGTATCGGAAGCAATTCATCAGATTCCTGTCACGCCATAATAACCATATACAGAATCCCACCGCCGTAAAAAACAGGAATATAATATAATAATATTGTGTCAGAAAGCCCAAATAACTTACAAGCATAAGGGGAAGAAGAAATCTGTGAAAACGCATATCTCCTTTTTTCATCGCCCATACATGAAGGCAGGCACAAAGAAGTACGAACAACGTCAGCCATTCATACATTCTTATAAAAAGAACTCCCGAAATAATAACCGCATTAAAACCATGCGCTGCGCTTACAAGAAAAGTAAGAGTTTTATTTTTGTTCGTTACCGTATTAGTAAGCCATGCCAACAGAATAAAATTAACGATATATGCGAATAAATTTACGCCGATACCCAACCATTTGCTAAATACCCCGGGAAACAGCGAGCATGCAGTATGTAGGAGAAAATAGAAAAAAGGCGGATGCACATCCCATGACTGCACAGTAGCCACCAATCCATAATTAAAGCCTTCCCCCTCAAGCACAACAAACTCATTGCGGTAAGTATCCTTATCCATCCATTCCCTATCCGGTTCGAACAATCCCGCAGTACGGTTTGAAGAATAAAAAGAGTAATATTCATCCTCATGAAAGCCTGCCTTCCGGCCGCCATAGTAAAGTACCAGAAGAACCTGCAGGCACAATAGAACGAGCATGCTTAATTGCCATGCATATTTTCCAATATTCTTTTTATCGTTAATCTTGCATTCTTTTTTTGTCATACCGGTTTCCGCCATATATTTTATTTCCTCATCTTCAGTCCATGCAGCTTCCGCACCGACTTAGGCGCAACGGTGAGAAGCAGGAGGTATATTTTATTCTTTGCCGTGAGATAAGGGTTCTTAATCGTATCCGCCGCATGGGCGCGCAAATATCTTTTAACCGACTGGTAGAATTCATCCTCACCGGTCATTTGGGAAATAGGAATATGAAGCATATAATCCAATCTTTGATACAGCCCAAACCGGATAGCTTCCTTTTTTAACGCAGGATATTTGTCATCTACCAGTTTTTCTGCCATATCCGCATTATTTACAATATCGATAAATACCCTTGAAAACTCATCCTTTGTTTTCTTTCTCGTATTGCTTCCAATCCGGTAAAACACGTGATAATATTGCTCAGGGACAATTGCGATTCCCCCTGTCTCTTCAAGCATATTCACCAGGAGATGGAAGTCTTCATTCAATACGCCTTCGGGAAACCGGCGGTTTTCAAACAAGCTTTTATCCGCAAGTTTCGTACAAAAAGAACAGTCCCCCTTATGCAACAGCAATTCCCGCATAAACATTTCGGACTGACATATATAAGTTTCTTTCGGCGGTTCGCATACATCGGGAAGCTTTTTCCCGCTCTCATCAATCTCATCCCGCGAGACTTGCGCAATGCGGACTCCATATTTCTCAATACACTCCATCAATCTCTCATACATCCGGCTGTCAATGAAATCATCGCTGTCCACAAAACCGATCCACTTCCCCTTGGCGACATTTATTCCCAGATTCCGCGCGGAAGATGAGCCTCCGTTTCCTTTGTGGAATACTTTAATCCTTCCGTCGTTCGCAGCAAGTTCATCCACCAGTTTTTCCGTTCCGTCATCGGAACCGTCATCAACAAGTATAATCTCCAGATTAGAATATGTCTGACCGCATATTGACTCCACGCATCTGGGAAGATAATCCGCGATATTATAAACAGGAACAATAATGCTGACCAAATCCTGCTGTTTCTTTCCAATCTCCACTTTTCTGTCTCCAATCCTTATTCCCCATATGCCAGGGTATCTATCTACAGCTTGTGCCTTATCACTTTTTCATACATCTTTCCCGGTGCAATGACCGGTGCCGGACTTAACGGTCCTTCCTTTGCCGGAATCACTTTCCCATCTATGAAATCTCCGCAAAAGCGAAGGAGCTCCTTTGCCGCATACTCTGCGTTCCACTTGCCTACAATGGTATTGTAGGCTTCTTTTCCCAGCTTCTTTCTCAACTCCGGATTTTCTACCAGTTTTTTCACCTGTACGGAAAAGTCTTCATAGGAGCCGTTCCTATACACCAGGCCATTCTCTCCATGTTTTATCAGAAATGGGACTGCACCTGCTTCCACATTGGCCACTACGGCGCAGCCGCTGTTCATCGCTTCATTGACAACAGCTCCCCATCCTTCCAGATAATTGCTCGTAAACAGATGAATATGACATTTTTCCATGATCTTTCTGACATTTTTCGGTTCTGTATATCCGTAAAAGGTAAAATATTCTTCCAAATCATTCTCGGTTACCCTGCGTTTCAATTCTTCATCCATTTCTCCGCTTCCGACCATGTGAATATGAAAACTTTTGTTCTCATTTTTCAATTCTTCCGCTATTCTTACCGCATATTCCGGATGCTTCAAAGGCATAAACCGACCAGCCCACACGATATCGGCTCTTCCGGTATCCTCCTTTAATTTCTCCAGTTCTCCCTCCGTATATATAACCGTTTCCGGGAAATAACCGAAACGCAACAGCTTATCCGGATATGCTCTTATTATATGAAAGTCCGAAGCCACGTACGCCCCCGCACACAAGAGACATACCGGTGCCTTTCGGTACTTCGTATGCTCCTTGTATTTCCGCAGCAGACCTCTGGGCGAAATGGCTTTCCACTGGCCTTCCCTATACAGCCTCTCGCTCACTCGGATTGTAGGCTTCCCAGCTTCCAAACGTTCTGAAATGATATCTTCACGCCCCGTCCAGCCAAAAATCACGATATCGCTTTCCATAATCAATTCGCGACATTCTTTTTCTTGCTTATACCAGCAACGCACATACGGCAGCTTGTCGATATCCACACTCCACCCCATAGCGACACGTTCCGTTTCCATCGGTTCGGTCTGTATAAAATGATATCCTTCTCCTAGCTTTTCATAACATGCATCTGAAAAAGGAATCTGATGATGATTGATATAATTGGATACGAAAGTAACCGTCATACGCAAATCTCCCTGTATATTTCCAAAAGCCTTTCATAATTGGCGTCCGCATCGTGGGCTTTGTGCGCCCGCATTCTCGCCGCCTCCGCTCTGCTGTCAGCTTCCCCGGGGTTTGTCCACACGCAGAGCACTGCCTCCGCCAGCTTATCCACATCGCCCGGAGCGTATAGGATTCCTTCTTTTCCATCTTCTATCATGCTGGGAATCCCCCCGGTCCGCGCCGCCACAACCGGCACCCCGAGAAGCATGGCTTCTCCCATAGAATTGGGGGAATTCTCCAAAGAAGAAGGACACACAAATACGCTGCTTTTTAAAAATTGCTCTTTCATCTCTTCCGCCGAAAGCTTGCCGAGTATCTTCACTTTATCCTTCAGCTGATATTTATTCACCAGCTCCAGCAAGTATTTCCCGTAGGACGATATCTTTATGCGGTCCTTTATCGTTTCATTGCCGGTAATACTGTTTCCCGCCACATAGATGCAGGCATCCGGATATTCGGATAGTATCTTCGGCATTGCCCGTAGCACATAGTGGAATCCCTTTAGCGGATAGTCTCCCTGGCTTAAAAAAATACTGTGAGAAACGCACTCTTCCCTCTTCCAGCTTCCGGTGTAGAACGGCGAACGCATTGTCTCGTTCATATGGTAATACGCCGCATGTTCATTGATTTTCTTCGTTTCTTCCTTGTCAAACAGAGTTCTACCCGTAATATTGCCTGCTTTTCGCAAGGCTTCCTTTTCATATTCCCCTCGAACCTTGAACTTTTCCTGTTGTTTTCTGATGCTGTCTTTTTTCAATCTATCCCGCAATGTCGCTCTATTTTGCACGTATTCGGGAAGATCTGCCATATAAGCCTCCGCACAGGCAAAGCAAAGCCCTTGTATGCCTATCAGTATTCTTTCCGGCCGTCGAAAAGCTCTTGTCATTGCAAGAGTGTGCGGGAATTCCGTTCCGAAAATATGCACTGCATCGGGTCTAAAATCCTCTAGGATTTCCAAGAAACGTCGTTCCATGCCCGCATCATACCTTTCCGGTGCCGCAAGCTCCTCTTCAAAAGCATAGCAAACAGTATTTCCCAGCTTCCATCGTCCCTTTTGCTCCTGAAGCTTTCCCTGAAGCTTTTTTACCGGAAAGCAGATTCCCAATTCGATTTGCAGCCTATCGTCCTCAGCTATGCGTCCGTATATCCCCGTCAGCCACCCTTCTCTGTTGCTGTATGACTGTCCGATACTTTCCGCAATTGCCGGAAGCATGATGTTACACAACCATAATATTCTCATTCTCACTCTCCATGACCGCTCCTATATGCAAAAGCTTTTATTTTATTATAAAAACGAGCCGTCGCCTTATTGCGCGCCAACCACGTCCGCAGCGGGGCAAACGACAAAAGCATAATCATACGGTACTTGAATACCTGCCCTCCGGACATATATTTTCTTACAATCTCTTTATGTTCTTCCTTGGACTTCCTTCGATTCTCCTTCGTCTCCGAAAAACCGCCGCCTTCATAGTCTGCGACCAGAAAAGGCATATAGACCGTCTTTGCCTTCCCTTCAAAAAAGCACCAGAGGAAATGTTCATAATCCGCTCTCACCCGATATTTCAAATCGAACTTCTTCTGTCTCATCAGCTCTGACGCATAGAAACAAGCCTGATGACAAGGTACGTTCCTGTAGCATGCAAACGCGTCCATATGAGGATTGGAGCTTACCTTTTCCCCGGTCATCCTTTCTAAAATATCGCCGTAAAAAACAGCTTTTCCTTTCACTGAACTTTCTTCTATTTGCCCTGCAGTTCTTTGAAGCACGCCCTCATCATAGAAAATATCTCCGCAGTTTAAAAAGTAAACATAATCGCCGCTTACTTTATCCACCGCCTGGTTCATCGCATCATAAATTCCTGTATCCTTCAGGCAGTAAACCTTTATTCTCTCATCCTCAGGAAGCGTTTCGAGTGAACCATCCTTCGAAAGCCCATCCTTTACAATAATTTCATAGTTATCGTATGTTTGTTTCCTGATATTCTTTATTGTCTTCTTAAGTCGTTCCCCTTCGTTCAGGCAGACCACAACAATACTGAACATTACCTGTCCCATAAGTTCTCCTTTAATTTAAATCCGACAGAATCGGCACCATGTCATGAAACATAAAGGTCTGATACGGCAATACACGGATGCCGTCATCCCCTGCCCTCATTAAGTAAAGCACGAAATATCCTACTGCCGCCAAAGCTATCGCTATACTAAAGAATCTTTTCTGCCGCTTATCCGGTATCTTCATAACAATTGCAGGAATAAAAAGTATCTGCGTTATGTTAAGATAATACCCGATTCTCGTAATGATCGGCAGGAAAGAGCAGCAAGCATACAGCACCAAGGCGCCCAAGTTACAATAGAAATAAAAACGATTTCTCGTGCTGTCTTTTACTGCCTGTTTATAATACAGCAAAGATAAGACGAGGACTCCCGCACACCTTAAAATATTGAACCAGCTGACGCCGCCCTCCAAATATTCCGTGTCCGCATAAGAGGGATATAAAAATACTACCACCTTTAAATAAAAGTTCTGTAAAAAGAAAAAGGTGGTGCAGAAAACAGCCATTAGCGCAAGCTGCCACCTTTTCCACGGCAGGGTAGCAAGAAAATACAACGGGATAATTACCAATAATGATTTATGAAAGGTCGCCCCTAAAAGAACCAATAAAATAAACTTTCCCCATTCCCTGCGCAGCACATACTTTATAGAGTATAACGCGAGGGCGAGAGCAAAATAATAACGTACCGTGTTAAAAGTGTGAAAGTAAAACCCAAACGCCATAAATAAAAAAAAGCTGAAACCGAAGCTGTCACTCTGTTCATATATGGCTTTTAAAAAGAATAAAATCGTAAAAAAAGCAAATACCGCAAAAACCAGCAGGAAATTCTCATATCCCGATATATCATATAATACCGTTACCAGTGCATTAAACCCTATTTCAGTAGGCACATAATCATATGCGTCACTGGCAATCAGATGCATAAACTCCACATATTTGGCATAATCGTTGCCAACATTCAGTCTGCAGGCGGATACTGCAAATAAAATGGTAAAAATGGAAAACAGGCACAGCCCGTTCAAAGCCTGCTGCCTGCTCAAATTATTTTCTCCGTATATCGGCATAACCCGGACTGCAAAAGCCAGCAGTACCGTTATGACCACAATCGCTATATAAAGAATCATGCTTTATGAACCCCTTCCCGCATCCACTTATACGCCTGTTTCCAATCGATTTCCCTACACATCTCATCCCTATGTGCAAGCAAAAACCTCAGGGAAAAAGGAATCGCCATCCTTCCGTATAAATAGCGGTACAACACTCCTCTGTCCTTAAAAAATTTCTCGTTATATCCATGGAACCATGTGGATTCCCGTTCTATTTCTTCTCCGATTACGATAGGAGAAGCATATATCCGCAGCCCCGCCTTTAAACAATCTCTCAGAAAAAGGCTGTCCTCTCCGTTGCTGTATCTTGCTCCGCCGCCAAAAAGGAGCGAAAAACTCACATTTGCGCTATGAAGCGCCTCAGTCTTGGCCGCGATACTATATGCCGGGTATCTGCCATAATTATACCAACGTACTCTCTTCTCCGTTTCATTCCAATATGTCTTCCTGGCCGGCGCTACCGTTACGTTGAACAGAAGGATATCCGCATCTTTTTTCTTGCTGAATTCTTCTTCTATTTTTTTCGCATATCCCGTTTCGTATACGATATCTTCATCCGCAAAAATGCATATATCCGCATCCGCACGCATGAGAGCCGTGTTCCTGCTAAGTCCCACGCCCTTTTCCTTCAGGCTGTAGCACTGCACCTTCCACCCCTTATGCTCATATTCATCATAGGCAAACCTTTGGCACTGATTAATAATGATAGCATCCGTTTCTATATTCATTTTATCTGCCAGCGTCAGGACTTCCTGATTCACTGCGGAAACCAGCATCTGCAATTTCATTCTCGGCTCCTGTCTATTTCCTGTTTTGAGGCTTCTTACACATATAATACTTCTTCAAAAAGCGAACATCCGCTTCCACAATCAATATGCCGAGCAACTTACAATCCTGCTTTTTTAGGTTGCTGACAGTACGTTCAATGAGTTTTCCGTTTCTTCTGCCATAGCGTACAATTAAGAGAACCCCATCCGTGTTCCGGGCTCTTTCATATCCCTCCGGCGAATCCTCCGGCAATTCCACAAGGATATTCTCACAGTTGCCCGGCAGCTTTTCCGTACTGAGAATCTTCTCCATCGTCAGCTTCGCATTCTTGGCATCTTCTTTATAATCCACACTCATAAAGGATATTTTCTTCAAATTTCTGCATAAGTAAGTATAGTTCGATAAAAATTCATTACCATAGCTCTGAAAGGTTCCTGCCTCTCCCGCCGTAAATATGCCGAATACGGGCAGTCCAAACTGTTTTTCCGCATCCGTTTCCACGTAAACGGAATCATCCAGCACATAATACAAAGCCATAGATATCAAAACAATGAAAAGCATTACGACAGCCCCGGTTACCGCCGCACTTACCGTACGGTCCTCCCACATAATCTGCTCCGGCCCCACCGTGCTGTAAATCTCTATACTGCTGAACAACTCATCCGTTTCTCCAAGGTGAACGAGGGATGCCTGTACCGCCTCCATAATCTGTGCCGTCAGCTCGGGATAGCCTGTCGTTACTGTTATGGTAAGCAGACGGATATCCGATAAAATCTCCGCTTTCGTCGCAGCAGCCACTTGCTCCCTGCTTATATTGGTCGGCAATTCCTCCATCGCATAATTTAGAATAGGATCAGTATCCAACAAATCATTCCATGTATACCCGTTATAAGAAAGCTCATTAAAGTCTTCCGGCTCACAATTAAAATTCAAATATATCTTCGATACCGACTGATATTCTTTCTCAGCCGCAAATACAAAATGTGCAATGAGATAAATTCCGACTCCCAAGACGGCACCTGACGCAATCGCTGCCACGGCCATCCATGCCTTATCCGCAAAACGCAGGAATACCTTTTTCAAGTCCACCCCTGCCTGCATATACCTTTCATTCTCCATTTCAATTACCTTTCACATAAACCTATTCCTACTTGTCCTCTTCCTGCCGCAATGCGGTTATCTGTTTGCTATCCACACCCTCCGTGCTTTCCGCACGAAACAGTATCTTCAAGGTGAGCAGCATCAATTTAATATCCAGCCACACAGTGTAATTCTCGATATAAGCCAGGTCCAGTTTCAGTTTGTCGTAAGGAGTCGTATTATATTTGCCGTAAACCTGCGCATAACCCGCTAAGCCGGCCTTTACTTTCATCCGGAATACAAACTCCGGCATATCCTCCACATATTGTGCTATAATCTCCGGACGTTCCGGTCTCGGCCCTATAAACGACATTTCTCCCTTTAAGATATTGAACAGCTGAGGGAGCTCATCGATGCGTACCGCCCTAATAAATTTTCCAATAGGAGTAATCCGGGAATCGTTTTTTGCCGCCAATCTGGCCACACCGTCCTTTTCCGCATCCACCCGCATACTCCTGAACTTCATGATATAGAATTCCTCTTGATCTCTCGTGCAGCGAACCTGCTTGTAGAGCACAGGGCCTCCATCATACAGCTTAATTGCAACTGCCGCAGCGAACATGATAGGGGCGGTTATAACGAGCAAAAGCAAGGAGCAAACAATATCTATCAATCTCTTTACCGCTCGCTGCTCCACCGTCAGCGAATATTCTCTTGTCAAAAAGATAGGCGTATCAAAAAAATGCAATTGATCGGAGCCTTGAATGAGCACATCGGTAATCTTCGGCATCATATATACGCGAATGGATCTCCCGTAGAAAAACTTCAACAGCTTATTTCTTTCCTGGGTGGAAATATCCCAAAGAACGACAGCATCGTACCGTTTCAAGGCTTCTTCTTCAATCGCCTCAATTCCTTCACTGATATTCATGCATTTTGCGATTTTAAATTTATCTTTTCTCGTTGCGAACTTATTCAGTATATCATCGATGGCTCTTTCCCCGTATACGAGCAGCATTTCCCGCGGCGGAAATACGCTACGGTAAAAGGTATTGCAGAAATATGTCCATATTCCGGATAACAGGAACTGTATTGCCGTCATCTGCAAAATAGGCCCTATGGGAGCCAGCCAGTTTCTCATAAGGGAAATTTGAAAATAAGAAATCACATTCACTGCCAATAAAGAAAACACTTGCGAGAAAAAAACTTCGGAAGGCTTTAAATATCCTATTTTCAATCCTCCGTAAGTATTTGAAAAAAAGAATAAAAGAACAAGATAAATGCCGATTATCAAAATGTGGCCATTAATATAGAATTTTAATTTCAATAATACGAGCGGATAATAGCTTGTAAACCAAAAATATGCATAAACAGCCGTTTGCAGGCAAAGACCGATCAACGACAGCTGTAATATGATAATTCTCTTCATGGAATCCAAATGTTTCACAAATGCACCTCATCCCTTATGTTTATATCCGTCTCAATACCGCTCCAAATGCCCATAAGACGAAATTATATATGCTGTACGGCAGGCTCAGTTGCTCTTCCTTCCTGTACAGGTTCCAGATTCTTTTTATTGCTACCAGCTTATTGGAGGAAAGCGATTTGCCCGGTCTCCTGTAAATCACGAGCACTTCATTAAGCCCATAGGCCGTATATCCGTTTCTTAAAATTTTCCACCATGTCGCCGTATCTTCGCTTTTCACAAGCGGCATTTCTATTAATTTCTTATCTATCTTTTCCGTATCGAATATGACCGTCGAGGTAAATATAACCGTTCTCGAAAGAGCTTCTCTATACGTAATCGTTTCCGGAACCTTTACTACTTTTCCGGTTCCTCTTGCCGACTCATCGCCGAATTCATAACCGGAAAAAACAAACGCCGCTTTTTTTTCTTCCATAAAATGCAGCTCCTTTTCCAGTTTTTCCGGAAGCCATACGTCATCGGCATCCAAAAAGGCGATATATCTTCCCTCCGCCTTAAAGAGTCCCGTATTGCGGGCCAATGCCGCTCCTTCATTTTTCTCCTTGGCAATAAGGCGAATCCTCTCATCTCTGCAGCAGAATGCTTCTATTTTCTCCTTGCCGTCATCTTTGGAGCAATCGTCCACAAGCAAAAGCTCCCAACACGTGTATGTCTGACGGCATACCATTTCGATTGTCTCTTCTATATACGCCCCGGCATTGTATACCGGCACTATTATACTGACAAGCTTGTCCATTCAGCTTTCCCTCTATATACCGAACTTCTAGATTTCTTCTTTTACCAGATAAATCGGCCTTCTCTTTACTTCCATATAAGTCTTGGACAAATACTGTCCGACTATTCCGAGACAGAATAACTGTACACCGCTCACAAGCAATATAATACATACCAAGGAGGGCCATCCCGAAGTCGGATCGCCAAATATCAGCTTACGCACGATTATTACAATAATAAACAGAAAAGCAAAAACACAGAACAAAACGCCCATAATCGACGCAATGGCAAGAGGTACCGTGGAAAAAGCAGTGATTCCGTCGATGGAATATAAAAATAATTTCCAAAATGACCATTTCGTCTCGCCCTTTTTCCGTTCGATATTCTCATACTCCAGCCATTTCGTCTCATAACCTACCCAGCCAAAGATACCTTTTGTAAAGCGGTTATATTCCGTCATGGAAAGAATAGCGTCCACAACTTGTCTCGTCATTAAGCGATAATCTCTCGCTCCGTCCACTATTTCCGTGCGGGAAATATGATTCATTATTTTATAGAACATTCTGGCGAACCAAGAACGGATGACCGGTTCTCCTTTTCTCGTCACCCTTCTTGTGGCTACCGAATCATAGCCTTCATCGATGTAGCGAAGCATATCCGGCAAAAGCGACGGCGGATCCTGTAAATCCGAGTCCATCAGCACCACATAATCTCCCTTAGCCTTTTTCAGCCCTGCGTAAAGAGCCGCTTCCTTTCCGAAGTTTCTGGAAAAGGACAGCAAATGAACGCGAGTGTCTTTTTGTATCAGCTCTTTTATTTTTTCTACAGTTTTATCCTTAGAACCGTCGTCTATATAGATGAGTTCCACATCCAAACCCCTTTTTTTAAAAAACGGCTCATTCTTCATCAACTCGTTATAAAAATCAAAAATATTTTCCTCTTCGTTATAGCAAGGAACAATTACACTAAGTAACTCCATTTTATACCTCTTTTTGTCTGTGTTTACTCACGCCGTTCACATACGGTATCATTTTATCATATATTTCCAAAAATCACAAGAAAGTGTAAAAGGATGACCGCAGCCATCCTTTTCCTTTACATTTCTATTGTTCACTATTTTTCACTATTTTTCATATCGAGATTTATTTTATCGGCAATCTGCGCAATATACTCGCTATTGGTAGGCCTGGTCTGTCCCGTCAGCAGCGAATATCCGAATAATTCTTCAAAGGTCTCGGGATTCCCTCTCGTCCAAGATACTTCAATGGCATTGCGGATAGCTCTCTCCACCTTTTGCTCTGTCGTTTTAAATTGTTTCGCAATCTCAGGATATAAAAGTTTTGTTACGCTTCCGACTACTTCCATATCCCGTTTCGCCATGATAACTGCCGCACGCAGATAATGATATCCTTTTAAGTGTGCAGGTACTCCCATATCGAGCATTATCTCCGTTACGTGTTTTATCAATTCTGCATCTCTTAATCCGTCAATATCCATGATAAAATTCCCCACATATCCATATACTATACCTGTATTCTTACCGAAGCACGCTTATTCCGGCATTTTCCTGCAAAATTCATCATAACATATGCCGGTTTTTCTGTAAACCTTAAAGCGTCGCGCTTGTAAAAGCGTTGCGCTTGTAAAAGCGTTGCGCTCAATTTTCTCCGATGGCTCTTTATCTACAGGTATTGGTTTTTCCCTTGTTCTTCTAAGATCTCCACTATCTTTTTTACATCCTGCGCCTTGTTCTTATCGCAGACCAGTACCGCATCGTCCGTCTCCACAATAATGATATTGTCCAGCCCGATTGTGGCAATCAGCCTATTCTTGCCATAAGCAATACAATTTTTGGAACCTATATGAATCTGTTCTCCGTAAATCACGTTGTTATTTCCGTCCACGTCGTACAATGTATCCAGCGCATCCCAGCTTCCCACATCGCTCCAGCCGAAATCGCCTTCCAACACGATTACGTTATCCGCGCGTTCCATAATTCCATAATCCACGGAAATTTTCGGAATCGTCGGATATACTCTGTCAATTACTTCCTTCTCCTTGTCTGTTCCGATCACTTTTTCGATTTCCAGCAAACATTCATATACATCAGGCAGAAGCTCTTCAAAGTATTTCAATATAACGGAGGTCTTCCATACGAACATTCCGCTGTTCCAGAGATAACAACCTTGCTCCACATAAGACTTCGCCGTGGAAAGGCTCGGCTTCTCTACGAAATCCGCTACCGGATATGCAGTAATGCGTTTACCGCTCTCCCGGCCTATCGTATGACCTACTTCCTTTATTTTTTTATTGTATTTGATATATCCGTAGCCGGTAGCCGGGCTCGTAGGTTTAATTCCTATCGTAACAAGCCTGTCCTCTTTTTCAGCCAGATCCATGGCAAAATTCATCACTTCCGTGTATGCGGTATTATCCTTAATATAGTGATCCGATGCCAGCACACACATAATGCCATCACCATACTTCTTGCGGATTTCTATTGCAGCGTAGCCGATGCATGCCGCCGTATTTCTTGCGGCAGGCTCGGATAAAATATGTTCGGATTGAAGTTTCCCCTTTGTTACCTTCTTCATCAAGTCTGCCTGCATCTTATTCGTAACGATATAAATATTCTCGTCGGGTACGCTCTTCGCGATTCTATCAATGGTTTCATTCACCATGGTATCTTTACCCGTGAGGTTTAACAGCTGCTTCGGTATCTCTCTTCGGCTCAAAGGCCAGAATCTCGTTCCGCCTCCGCCCGCCATAATTATGCCGTATCTTTCCATGTCATATTTTCCTTCCGCTATTTGTAGGTAATAAATTATCTGCCTTCCATTCTCGCACTATCTATGTTTTCCTTAAACCATTCATAAGCGAGTCTTACGCCTTCATCGAGTTCCACCCGGTGTTTCCAGCCCATAGCATGAAGCTTGTCCACATTCGTAAGCTTTCTGGGCGTGCCGTCCGGCATATCCTTGTTCCATATTATCTCTCCCTCGAAGCCTACAGTCCGGCATACTGTTTCCGCCAATTCCTTGATGGTAACTTCCTTCCCGGTGCCTATGTTCACATGCTGCTCACCGCTATAGTTCTCGAGCAAAAATACGCAGGCATCCGCCATATCATCCACATACAGGAACTCTCTGAGCGGACTTCCCGTCCCCCACAATTCTACAGAAGGATTACCGTTTACTTTCGCCTCGTGGAATTTCCTAATCATGGCCGGCAATACGTGAGAATCCTTCAAGTCATAGTTATCCTGAGGGCCATAAAGGTTCGTAGGCATACAACTGATGAAGTCATCCCCATACTGACGCTTGAAAAATTTACACATTTCGAGTCCAGCTATTTTCGCAATTGCATATGCCTCGTTCGTTTCCTCAAGAGGTCCCGTGAGCAGTGCATCCTCCGGTATGGGCTGCGGAGCCATGCGGGGATAAATACAGGTGCTTCCTAAAAACAGCAGTTTCTTCACTTTATAATCATGGCAGCACTTAATCACATTGCATTGTACTTGCATATTCTCATATGCGAATTCCGCCGGTTTCGTGTTATTCGCATTAATCCCGCCTACTTTCGCTGCTGCGAGAACGACAATATCCGGTCTCTCCTCTTCAAAAAATGCGATTACATCTGCCTGTACCGTCAGATCCAATTCCTTATGTGTTCTTCCTACGATATTTGAGTAGCCTTTCGCCTGCAGGCTCCTTACAATCGCACTGCCTACCAGGCCCCTATGGCCTGCCACATAGATTTTGTCCGTCTTATTCATTATTTTCTCCATTCCTTTATTAATTTTGAATCGTTTTCTTATTATAACGAAAGCCGCTGTCTATATCCGCCCCCCGCAAAGCCACCTCAGCTTTCACGGGAGAAGAGGGAAATGCCATATAACCTGTGCGGTCTCCTTCCGCCGGATAGTAAAAAGTAATTCCGCCTATCTCATAGGCTATCGTCTCAAAATTTTCATAATCCTTTTGATTTATAAAGTAATTTCCGTCATATGACGTAACGATTTCCCTGCCAAAGGCAAACGCTTTATAGCATGCCACAAATCCAAGCGCGATATAAACCGCCTTCCAGACCTTCCTGTTCTTTACTGCGAACGTCAAAAGCCCGCCAAAGGTTACTGCTGCCGCAAGCCACACATAGACGCAGCCGTAACGGATAAGGGGTGCTGAAAAAAGCCAGAACAAAAAAGATAAATTTACCGTTGCCGTCACGAGCAGCCAGCCATACATTTCCTTTTTCTTTTTCATGAATATAACAACCAATGCCGCAATTGAGATAAACACCGCAAAACCGGCTGCAAAAACAGATAGCTTATCCAATGTTCCCAACCCATTTAGCCAGTCACGGAACCAGAGGCTAATCGGTTCTGCATACCTGGTCACATCATAAATACCACGGCCCCATACTTGTATTTCTCTTGCATCATAATCGGCGATTCCCTTCGGTATCTTCCAATCCACGGAGAACATATCCACCGCCGTAAAGGGATAAACCAGCCAGCCCGATATAATAACATTTCGCAGCAAATACGGGATAATAACTATTATTCCAAGCCCGATAAAAGAAAAAAAACCTCTATAGTTTCTTTTTTTTATCAGCATCGCTGCCGGTTTTATTACCAGCAATAAAATAAGCGCCGCGGATAGTTTCAGACTCATGGCATAAACCGAAACAAGACTCAAAAGTCCATACGGAACCCAGTATTCTTCTTTTCTTTCCAATAGATCCAGGAAACGGATGATGAGATAGAAGACAGTAAGTACCGTAAAATAATCCGATGCCGGCGATACCATCTCGTCAAATATAATCAGCAAGTAATAAATACCTGCTATCCTTGCAAAATCGGAAAGAATCAACCTCCTTCGTTTGAAGGCCGTTCCTATTTCACCGCATACCTTTGCTAAAAGGAGCGCAAAAAATCCCGCCATACAATGGTAAGACTGTGTTCCCAGAAAAGAAAAGCTATAGAGAGCGGATAAGCTGAACGCCGAACTGTTATAAGCAAGCCTGCAATGCAGGTTCCCCAGCCCTTTTACTGTGCCGAATTCTTCTATCCAACGAATGCTCTGCGCATGATAAAGCCCCGTGTCGTAATGGATAATGCCCCTTGAAGTCCCATAGGCAAATAATAGAAACAAAAATAAACAGCCAAGCATTTTCCCTCTTGTTAGTCTTTCTTTTATCCCGAGAACTTCCCTGTATAATTGTTTTCTGAAAATAACTGCCGTAATGGTGCATATGATAAGAAGAATGATATTGGCGGCGAGCCCCACCTTGTAAAACAAACTGAATACCTGTGCATATACCGTAAGTGTTACAAGACCTGCCATACAATAGCTGTCTGCTTTTAAAGTATACCAAAATATCTCCGGCGCATCCGTCTCGCTTCTGCACGTACAAAAATGTCTGATACCTGTCAGTACCAGAAATCCCGCCACATACGCCGTCAGCAGCACGTACAAAAAGATCAGACTAACCGAAAGCATATATTATACCTCACATTGTGTTATTTTGCTATTTCATTAGCGAGTATACTATTGTATAATGCAAGTAGCAACATATTATATTGCGTCAAAATAGTAAAATATTGCTGTTGCCGCAAAACGGCTTAATAATAAGTCTGTCGGCAATGGATAAAAGCCGGAAAGGAGAATATCGCATGGCAAAATCTACTTCCAATCGTATTATTTCAACTCCTTCCGCCTATGCCAAAGAGCACTATCTTCATGTGCAGGAGGTCGGAACTCTGCAAAGTCTGGAACCGCATATCAGCAAAAGGCAGAACCTGAATTCCTACTTGTTTTTTGTCGTGCTGGACGGTAGCGGGAAGGTTTTCTATGAAAATAAAAGGCATTCGATTTCCGCCGGAGATTGCATCTGGATTGACTGCACCCGACCCTATTCTCACGAAAGTAGCGCTGACGATCCGTGGAGCCTGATGTGGGTGCACTTTAATGGTGTTATGGCAGAAGAATATTATAATAACTTTATCCGCCACGGCAATTCTTTTTTGTTCCGCCCGAGAAATCTCGTTGCTTTTACCGATGCCCTCACGCAACTATATCAGACACAACAGGTAAAATCCGTATTCATGGAACTTCTTTCCAACAAATATCTTACCGATATCATCACTCTCTGTTATACAGAAAGCAGACCGGAACATGAGGGGGAGTATTCTATTTCGGAAAAGCTCATACAGATACATTCCTATCTGGAACAGCACTATAACGAAAAAATCACTCTGGAAAAACTATCCGAACGTTTTTTTATCAGCAAATATCATCTCTCAAGAGAATACAAAAAAATATACGGAATCACATTATTCCATGACCTTACTGCCAAGCGTATCTCTCATGCAAAATCCATGCTGCGTTTCAGCGATGATTCCGTAGAATCGATAGCAAACGCTACGGGATTTCAGGATGCGGGATATTTTATAAAAGTCTTCCGTAAATCGGAGAATATGACACCTCTGGAATACCGAAAAAAATGGTAATCTCCCGGGAATCTCCCGGGGATTACCATTATCCGTTTTATAAATACATCAGTACGGCAATTACTATGCCAAGCAACGCTCCCATCAAAACCTGCAAAGGAGTATGACCCACGAACTCTTTCAGTTTATCTTCCACACTCATCTCTTTTCCCATGTGTATAAACATTTCCATCATTTCGTTGAGTACCTTCGCCTGTATCCCTGCCTCTCTTCTGACACCCATGGCATCGTACATAACGATAATAGCAAATATTACAGCTATGGCAAATTGAAAACTACCGCCTCCATACTCAAAGCCCGTCGCTGTTGCAAGCGCACATACCGTTGCCGAGTGAGAACTGGGCATGCCGCCGCTTCCTACCAACCGTTCCGCCACGAACTTACGATTAAACCACATATGTATGCCCGTTTTCAGCACCTGGGCTACAAGCCATCCGGTAACCGAGGCCATAAAAATGCGATTATATAATAATTCACTTAAAAATTCCATTTTTATCTTCCTTATTTCTTTTGTCAGTTAATGCCGTATCGGAACTTATTTAAAGACTTCTCATATATTTTTCAATTGCATCATGCCAGTCCGCAAACCGGAAGTCAGTGGTCAGCTTAAGCATATAGTTTTCCAAGATAGAATACGCCGGTCTCGGTGCCGAAGCCGGATTAGCCGCCTCATATTGTGCTGTGGTAACTTCTTCAACCGCTGTCTTCTTACCGCCCAGTCTGAATATTTCCTTTGCAAAATCAGCCCAATGACAGGAACCTTCACATGTCCCATGAAATAATCCGTAATTCTCTGTAGGAAGCAGATAACAAATCGCTTTTGCCAATTCCTCCGCACTCGTTGGCGTGCCGAATTGATCTGCCACTACCGTTACCTTATCCGTCTTCTCCGACAGCTGTAGCATTGTTTTCACAAAATTTTTACCTTCTCCGTACAACCATGCTGTACGAATAATATAGTAATCCTTTGCAAAATCTTTTACGAAATTCTCCCCTGCCAATTTAGAACCGCCGTATACTCCCTGCGGACCGGTAGGATCGAACTCAATGTAAGGCTTGTCCGCTGTCCCCGCAAAAACATAGTCCGTGGACACTTGCACGATCTTCGCGCCTGCTTCCGTTGCCGCAATGCTTAAATTGCGGGGACCAATCGCATTGATTCGGTATGCATTCTCCACATCCGTCTCACAGGCGTTAACATTTGTATATGCTGCGCAGTTAATAATCGCATAAGGCTTTACCTCTTTTACCAATTCCGTAACTTTATCTATATTTGTTATGTCGAGTTCCGCAACATCCGTATTGATAAGCTCAATATCCGTATTCCCCGCATATTGCTTATTGATGGCAATTCCCAATTGTCCGTTGCATCCGGTCACTATTACTTTTTTCATGTTTGAAGCAATTCTCCTTTCAAAATCGGCAGCTTAATGCATATGCCGAACTATTATCATAATACAACCCGCTATGCAAATATGCAAGTAAACTTTGTCACCTCCTGCCATGTTACACTTTTGTAATAAATTCTTAAGATTTTTGTATATAATTTTCATTTCTTTCTAGTGACTACGCCAATATTATATGCTATAATTTGCGTTGTGGTGCTTTTAACGGGAGTTGTGTATATTAATTTTTCGATTTTAAGCCCATTTTATTTATGAAAGCGAGGATTATACATGAAACGATTACAAGTACTTCTTCTTGTCGCTTTATCCTCCGCTCTTATATTAGTTGGTTGTGGTAAAAAAGAAGAAGTTGAAGAGCCTGTCGTTGCGCAGGTCATTGAACCTCAACCCGAGTTGGAGACGGATAAAACAGACGCTATTGAAGAATCAGCTACCGATGACGACGTGCCCCCCGAAGAAGGCATGGTTAGAAGTACACTTACCAACGAATGGATAGATGGAGATCTTGAAGATATACGTCCTATTTCCATCATGGTTCCTAACGATTCGGCAGCACTGCCGCATTACAACCTTTCCAAAGCGGACATCCTTTATGAATGTCCTGTT
This sequence comes from Clostridiales bacterium, assembly GCA_012520655.1. Lineage (GTDB taxonomy): Bacteria > Bacillota > Clostridia > Lachnospirales > Lachnospiraceae > Kineothrix. The sequence continues at coordinate 18,964 of JAAYNW010000033.1, forward strand.
GAAGGCAGCATCACAAGAAGCATGGCTGTTATTAAGGATTGGGATGGTTTGGAGCGCATCGGCAATGTCAGAAGCTGCCGCGATTATTTCGTATATTGGTCTTTTGAGTGGGATTCCATTTATCTCCATTTCGGCGGCCCGTTCTATATTGATAATATCGTAGAGAGAGAAGATACTGATCACATTACAGGCTGCGCTTATGGCGATAAGAAGACAGACGGTATGTACGAAGGTACATTCTATCGCGCTACCGATAAGAAAGCTCCTCAGAACGCATATGCGAGTGCGGAAGGAATCAACAAAGGGATTGAGAAGTTCGGGTATTCCAAAACATACCGTGACAGTTATTACAATCCCGACCACTTTAAATTTGCTTCTTCCAAAAAACCAAATACTTTAGAAGCATACAGCGATGCCATTACTGCAAAAGAAGTTGACATGAAGCCTGCTTATCCGGTAACCAAAACCTCTTTTACATATAACGAGGAAGATGGTTTATATTATAGGTATATGTATGGCAAACCGGATGTGGATGCAGCAAACAATGAAGCACAGCTCTCTTTCAAGAATCTGTTGGTTCAGTTTACATACCATGAGGTCAGAGATGAGAAAGGTTATCTCGCTTTCCAGGTACATGACACCACTAGAGACGGCTACTACTTTACAAATGGAAAAGGCATCCATGTAACATGGAAAAAGACCGCCGACTATGAACCTACAAAGTACTATGACGATAACGGAAACGAAATCCAAATAAATACCGGTAAAACAATGATTTGTGTTGTAGAAGAAGGCGATTCGTTCAATGTTGACGGCACATCCTTACAGTCTAAAGCAAAATAGAAAAATCTTATAGAATAACAAAAGGCTTGCGAAACGCAAGCCTTTTGTTATTCTATAAGATTAATCACTATCATTTATTCTATCGCAAATCATTTTTCTGCCCTATTCCCAGGCGGTTAACTGCCGAGAAAATAGCTCTTACGGAAGCCCTGGTAATATTGGAGCTTACGCCGACGCCATAAGTAACTTTTCCCGTATCCACATCCAGCAGATGAATATAGGCGGCAGCCTGGGAATTGGAACCGCTTTGCAGCGCATGTTCCTCGTAATCCAATATCTTCATTTCTTCTCCAATAACCTCCTGAAGTCCGCGCTTTACCGCATCGATGGGGCCGTTTCCTACTGCTTCAAACGATTTCTCCACACCGTGATCTGTATATATTACCATAACCTTCGTATCGAACTCGGAGGTTGTTTCTCCGCTTAAATCGTCGACTTTCAGCTTTCTGAAATGGATAGGCTCTTTTCGTTCCAGATATTCTTCCCTGAACTGTGCCATAATCTGATCCGGAGATACCTCTCCCTGCTTCTCCGATATAGCCTGAATCGCATTGGCAAACTCCTTATGCATTCCTTTCGGAAGTTTAAATCCAAAATACGTATCCATAACAAATGCCACGCCGCCCTTGCCTGACTGGGAATTGATTCTTACAATCGGCTCGTATTCTCTGCCTATATCCGCCGGATCGATCGGCAAATAAGGTACCTGCCATATCTTACTGTTTCTTTCCTTCATCGCCTTAACGCCCTTGTTAATGGCATCTTGATGCGACCCCGAAAATGCAGTGAATACCAATTTCCCGGCATAAGGATGTCTCGGATGCACCGGAATCTTGCAGCATCTTTCATATATTTCTATCGTTTCATTTATTTTTTCCACATTCAGCTCAGGATTAATTCCCTGGGAAAACATATTATAAGCTATATTCAATACATCTACATTACCCGTTCTCTCTCCGTTGCCGAACAAAGTACCTTCCACGCGCTCCGCACCTGCCAAAAGCGCCAATTCCGTACTGGCAACTCCCGTCCCTCTGTCATTATGGGGATGAACGCTCAAAATAATGCTTTTCCTGTTTTTGAAATGGTTGTTCATCCATTCGATCTGGTCAGCATATACATTGGGAGTCGTCATCTCCACGGTTGACGGCAAATTGATAATAATCGGCTCTTCTTCCGTGGCTCCCCACGTGTCCTGCACTGCCGTACAAATATTCAGCGCAAAATCGAGCTCCGTACCGGTAAAGCTTTCCGGAGAATATTCCAGAATAATCTTTCCAGGAAAATTCCCGGCGCGTTCCTTTACCCACTTTGTCCCCTGTACAGCAATATTTATAATCTCTTCTTTGTCCATTCCGAACACCACATCCCTCTGCAGGGTGGACGTAGAATTGTAAATGTGCATAATAACCTGTTTACAGCCTGAAATCGCTTCAAAGGTTCGTTCGATCTGTTCTTCCCTGCATTGGGTAAGCACCTGTATCCGCACATCGTCAGGAATCATTTTCCTGTCCACCAACTGCCGAAGAAAATCGTATTCTATCTGGCTCGCTGCCGGAAATCCGATTTCAATATCTCGGAATCCCAACTTTATCAGATATTGGAACATCTCTATTTTCTCTTCTACTACCATCGGATCGATTAACGCCTGATTGCCGTCTCGTAAGTCCACACTGCACCAAACAGGCGCTTTTTGAATTTCCTTATTCGGCCACATTCTTTCCGGATATTCTATTACCGGATTGCGCTGATATCTTTTATAGTTTAACATAACCATTCCTCCATCTATGCTCCATTATATTTTCATAAAAAACGAAGAATCTGCACGGGATGCATTTTATTTTCCAAAATTATACAAAAAACCGGCTCATAGAGCCGGCTATTTCTCAGCTATGTAGATTTATTCCCCGAGGCCGCTTTCAATCGCATTAATCAAAGATTTCAATGCTAATTCTTCATCTTCGCCCTCACAAACAAACTCTATCTCATCGCCACATTTTACACATGCACCGAGTACGCTAAGTACGCTCTTTGCATTTGCCGTATTATCTCTAAATGTGAATGTAATTAACGATTTAAATCGCATTGCCTCTTTGCATAGGATGCCTGCCGGTCTCAGATGTAGTCCTGTCGGGTTTTTAATAACTACCTTTTGGCTTACCATACCCTTTTTCCTCCAATTTCATATGCTATTTAATGAATGGCATACGTTCCACATACATACTATATCATTTTTTTTTGCACTTCTCAAGTGTCTTCTTACCTTTTCCCCATTAAGAAAATGCATATTACAGAAGGATATTCTGAATCAATTCCGCAAGCTTTCTGGCTTCCTTATCGATCTGTTCCTTATCTTTTCCTTCGATCATAACGCGCACCATAGGTTCCGTTCCCGACGGCCTAATAAGAACACGTCCTTCACCCGCGAACTTTTTATTCAGATCGTCGATGGCATCTGCTATCTCCGGATATTCCATATAATTTTCTTTTTTATGGTTCGGTACTTTCGCATTTACAAGCGCTTGCGGCATGACTTCCATTACCTTTGCAAGCTCTGATAAAGGTTTGCCCGTTTCTACCATAACTTCGAGCAAATGAAGCGCGCTTAAGAGTCCGTCACCCGTCGTGTTTTCATCCAGAAAGATAATATGTCCGGACTGCTCTCCTCCGAGGCTGGCTCCTATTTCTTTCATTCGCTCCAAAACGTATCGGTCTCCTACCTTTGTCTGTTCTATTTTTATCTTGTTCTTTTCCCCCATAAGGAAAAATCCCAGATTGCTCATAACAGTTGCCACAATTATATTTTTTTTCAATGTACCTTTGTTTTTCATGTGGTTCCCGATAATTGCCATAATCTGGTCGCCATCTATCATATTACCCAGTTCATCCACAGCCATGAGCCTGTCTGCATCTCCGTCAAAAGCAAGACCGACATTCGCTTTTTCATACACTACCCGCGCCTGCAGCTCTTCCATATGTGTAGAGCCACAGTTTGCATTGATATTTGTTCCATCGGGATTATTGTGAATAGCGACTACTTCCCCACCTAATTCCTTCAAGGCTTCGATCGATGTATAATAGGAAGCTCCTTCCGCGCAGTCTGCCACAATCTTTAGCCCGCGGAAATCAACACCAATCGCTTTTATAGAATGATTGATGTACTCTTCTCTGGCGTCCGTACGGTACTTAATCTTACCTACACTGCTTCCTGTTGGGAATTTGATATCTTTCATCCCCGATTTAATCATTAATTCGATTTCATCTTCCAAAGAATCCGGCAGTTTATAACCGTTGCCGTCAAAAAATTTAATTCCGTTGAATTCAACAGGATTGTGCGATGCGGAGATGACTACCCCTGCATCAACCTTATACTTTCTCGTAAGGTATGCGATTGCCGGTGTCGGAAGAATACCTACATATACACAGTTAGCCCCTACGGAGCATGCCCCTGCCATCAGCGCATTCGCAAGCATATCTCCGGACATACGCGTATCACAACCTACCATAATCGTCGGTTTATGTTCATTTTCTTTTGTAAGCACATACGCTCCTGCCTGCCCTAACTGCATTGCAAGAAGCGGCGTCAGTTCTTCATTAGCGACTCCCCTTACACCATCTGTACCAAATAATCTGCCCATATAAAGCCTCCTGTCGAATACCTCTTATTTTTCTTTTATATTTAATCTTACAGTAACATTTTCCCGTAATTCCACATTCTCCGGAAGATTAAAGGATAGAGGTACATCCCAATAGCCTTCTTTTACTTCCTCAATGATTCCTCTTTCCAGCAAATTGTCGATGTCAATCGTTCCATGCAGGTCCTCACCGTTTATATTATCCAGGTCGGCAGCTAATCCTATGACCTGTATAGAAAACTCATCTTCAAAAGTCGAAATTACACCTTCGTATCCTTCAGGCATATTTTGAATAGTAATATCTTCTTCGGAAATAACAAAATTTCTTGCAATTTCCGGTTCAATATACACGACCGCTTCCACATATCCGTTGAATTTCTTATCGGCCAATTCAACATTGCTCGGTAAATATTCTCTCACGTCTATCGTAGTTACCATGTTCTCGGTTAATCCCGTAATGTCGAGAACAGTATCAGGAATCTCCAGCACCGAAAGGTTCTTAAGCACATTTACTTTTCCTGCCAAGGTAACTGAACCCGGTACGCTGCTTATCACCCCGGTCGTACGATATCCTTCGGCTAATGTACCTGAAACGGCGAACTTCAAAGGAACTTCTTTTGTTGCCAAAATCTCCACATTAACACGTACCGTATTTATGTTAAGTGTAAGGCCATTCTTAGGTATTTCCACGCCATCGGCGTCGTAAAGCTTAATTTCCTCTTCCGTTCCGATATCACTTGTAAATCCTGTTACGCCTACGTTCACTTCCGCCTTGTCAATTCGTGAAACTATGGATTCGGCTCCCGACACCCTTACGAGGTTTTGCTCTGTCGTGACATCGCCGATCATATATCCTGCCTCCACACTTCCTGAGGTAGTGGCCCTCAAAGCCAGGCCGACGCTCTTTTTATTTTCAATATTCAGTTTTACGTTATCGATATTTCCCGTTATGCTGTCCAATCTGTCATTATACTTATTCGTAGACAGCTTAATACCAATCGTATTTAAGCTTGTTAAGTCGTTCATGTCGGCCACCGCAACGATATTATCCTTGCTGATTGTATCAATAATAGATCTGGGTGCCACCACGGTAACCGAATCAATGACATCGGTATTATCCAATATTTCATATACCTTGCCTTGGCTGGTAATCACATCCGCATTCTGGATTACAACAGGCACATTTGAAAACTTCGATGGCGTAGCCGGATCGTTTATATTCGTCACCAGAAGCCACAAGATAGCAGCGAAAAGGACAGAACCTATTTTCAGAATCAAATTGCCCGTCAACTTATTTTTCATTCTTTGCCCTTCCCTTCCAAAGCTTGCGCTTCTTTTCTTCCAGCGGCTTATTCTGGACAATGCGTAGTTTTTCTTTCAAAGCATCTCCATCCAGACTGCTGTCCAGACTGCCCTCATACGCCACGCTTATTTTTCCTGTTTCTTCCGAGACAATGATTGTCATGGAATCTGTCGCTTCAGAAATACCGATTCCTGCTCTATGCCTCGTTCCAAGCTCCTTGCTCAGCTCCATATTATCGGACAGAGGAAGATAACATGTGGCTGAAACCACGCGATTTCCGCGTACAATAACTGCACCGTCATGCAACGGTGTATTGTGTTCAAATATATTCACTAATAATTGACTCGAAACAATGCCATCTACGGCAATACCTGTTCTTTCATATTCCGCAAGGGACTGTGTCTGCTCCATTACGATGAGAGCACCTGTCTTTACTTTGGCCATTTCTACGCACGCCTTGGTAATTTCATTGATCGTACGATCAGAAAAAAGTCCTTCTTCCGGTTTGCTCGGCTCAAAGGGCAAGATGGAAGAAATGATATTCTTACGCCCTAATTCCTCCAAGGCTTTTCGAAGCTCCGGCTGCAATATAACGATAATTGCCGTCGCCGCTATCCCCACTACATTTTCCGCAATCCAAAGTATTGTATTCATACGGAAAACCGCGGCTAAAAATAGGAACACAGCAATAACGACAACACCTTTTAAAAGAGACCATGCCTTTGTATTTTTTATCCATACTAAAATATGGTACACCAAAAAGGAGATAATAATTATCTCCACGATATCTGTCCATCTGATACTGGGCATGCGCCTGAAATAGGTATCTACAATCTGTGTAATTTGCTGCATCTTATTCATTCCAGTCTTTTATAATATGACAATCCGCATATCCATCCATTATTTCTTTGTCGAACTTCTTCCATCCACCGTTCTTACTCCTTGCGACGGTCTCGTTCTTTTCTGCGAATTGATTTGCTTTACCTTCCGCTCAGGTGTAGCTACGGTTACTTTGGGTACTGCTTTTACATAGTAATAATATTCGTCGTCCTCAAACTGAACTTTCTCCGTCCGGCTGTAATCCACGTTAAATTCAAAGAATTGAATCACTACAGCAATAATCGCCGATACAATCGTTCCAATAATTATCCCTGCAATCGATACATTCGTATCGAACATTAAATCTCCCACAAGCAGAATCATCACATTCACCAAGGCGCCTGCAATAATGGCTATGGTCCATGAATGATCCATGGAAAGTCTGCGAAGCAAATATACGAGAATAATAGTAGCCGTAAAAGCCACCAAGGTTACAATCATTCCTTTATTATTCAAAATACCGTCAATCAAATATCTGAACTTCGCAGTCACTTCTTCTGTTTCCATAGAAACCAACGTGGTGGCACTTTGTCTTATGTATGCTATCAAGTAATATACAATCACTCCGCATGCGGTTGAGACCGCTGACGTCGGAGTACCGATGAGTCCCATGGATATGGGAATCACGTAAGGTATCTTCAGCCAAAAGCAAATAGGTGTAAGAACTACTACCAACATATCTTTAGGCGAAAATCTGAAATACAGCAAGAACATAAGAAGAAAAATCGCCAGCGCTACAATCGCGCATTCCAAAGAAAGTGCATATAAGTGTGCAACTACAAGTGCCGCCGCCACTATAATCACAAAATTCGACGGCATAAACGAGCACATAAGCGCCAATACCAATACTATTGCTATATTATTGATTTTATTCATATAACCTAAGTTGGCATTTACCAATAAAAAACAAATGAATGAAATCAAAAACTTAAGCAGTGGCACTAAATATACTTCGTATTTCCCGTAAATCTTTTTTATATATTGTTTCGCAACAAGTAATGATGTCATAATAATTCCCTTTCAAGGCTGTTTAAGCCCTGTATCATGTTTTATCATACATACCGGCCAGCCTGTTAAGATTGCTTATATACAACTTCATTTTCTTTTGAGCTTTTGCGTACCGATACGCATATATAGCATAGGAAATAATAGAATATATTCCTATTACAAGTAAATATTTTATTAAAACAGACTTCCCAAACTGGAATAAATCCATTTTATATATATCTGTCATAAATATTTCAAAATCATAAAAAATATACATCCCAAACATAATTCCAAACGCAAATGTTCCGTAAATCACAGACTTCAACACTTGAAACCAGACATAGTCCCCACGAAAATAATTCATGACAGAAGCATTTTTCTTTCCCTCATGTTCTTCGTAGGATGCCATTTTTGTCATTAGGATGACCCTGTCTTTATTAAGCATAGTTTTCTCCTAGTGATCCAAATATCTCATTATCGCCTTCTCATCTTTCATCGTCTTCGGCTTAGGCTTCTCAGGTGCCGGTTCTTTTTTATAAGCGGTCTGCAGGTGACTAACCATTCCCGCCTTACATTTCTCGCAAAAGCGTCCGCTACGAATTAGCGTCCCACAATTCTCGCATTCCAGCCCCGTCGCGGAATCCGAGGAAAATTCAAGTCTTTCTTCCCTTAACCATTGCCTTATCTGCTGAGGTGTCACATCACAATCTTCTGAAACCTCCGCAATTCCACATCCCTTATGCTCAAAAATATATTTTTTCACTTCTTGGAACTTCACTTCCAACGCTTCTTTGCACTTCGGACAAAGAATCGGTCCCATCGAATAGTTGAAAAGTCTTGAGCATTTTCTGCAATTACGTATATCCATTTATTCATCCTCCCGGTTCATAACCCCTTACCGATAGCCAGTGCCGCATAATAAATATTTATGATCCCTTTTTTCTGCAATTCATATGCGACCGCATCGATTGTACTTCCTGTTGTGTAAATATCATCAATAATTACAATCGTATTTAATTTTACATCATTTCTACAGATTTTAAAAGCCTTTTTCAAATTATTTTGCCGTTCCTCGTCGCTTAAATTCTTTTGAGGTGCCGTTTTTCTGCACCTTTTTATAATATCGGTTCTTAAAGGAATCCCCGTTTCCCTGCTAAGCCTTTTTGCGAGTACCTCCGCTTGATTATATCCCCGCGTCCGCATTCTTGAAGAATGTATCGGAACCGGTATAAACGCTTCCGGCTTCCATACCCGAAGATAATCCTCCAAATGCCCCGCCATCTTCTTTCCGAAGAATTCCGCATATTCCTGTCGCCCCTTATATTTAAAACGATAAATGGACGCTGCCATACTCTTATATTCAAACAAAGCCATGCCGCTCAAGTAAAAATGTTTCCTCCGTGCGCAGTCATAGCAATATTCCCCTTCCTCCTCAGCTATGGACTTTCCGCACTTTACACAGACGGGATTCTTAACATATTTTACCAACCTTCGGCACTTCTCGCAAATCAGCATCTCCGAATATCCAATCAGACCGTCACAAACAGGACAATGCCTCGGATAAATCAAATCCGTAAATTTGCCTAATAAGTAATTTATTTTTTCTTTCATGCATGCTCCCTCCGCATTCTCCGGGCAAGGGAACAACCGATTAATTACCATGCTTAATATATCATTTTATATAGAGTACAATTCTTTAATTCTTTCGCAAAGGCTCGTGTATCTCTTATTCTGATTTTCATTAGCTATCATATCGTTTACTGTCTGCCTGCTTCCTAATATCGTCACGCAGCTCTTGGCACGTGTAACTCCCGTATACAATAAATTACGGTTAAAAAGCATTTTGGGACCTGAAAGTAAAGGCATTATTACCGCCGGATACTCGCTTCCTTGCGATTTATGTATCGTTACCGCATAGGCGAGTTCGATTTCATCCAATTGATGAAAGAGGTAAGTCACTCTTTTATGTTCATCATATTCCACTACCATCTCCTGCGCATAATCGTTAATTTCCCTTATAATGCCGATATCTCCGTTAAATACCCCCATCCCCCTGTCTATAGGGATTCCATATTTACTCACAACCTCCCATTCGAGCTGGTAATTGTTTTTTATCTGCATTACTTTATCTCCTACTCGGTATACACCTTCTCCGCTTGGATATTCCTCTTTTGATGCATCCGGCGGATTCAAATATTCTTGCAGAATACCATTCAGGACCTCCACTCCGAGACTGCCTTTCCGCATAGGAGTGAGCACCTGAATATCATAAGCACTTGCATTGACGTAAGACGGCAGCTTTTCGCATATTAATTGAATCATATGCTTATAAATCACATTCACATCATTACGTTCGAGAAAGAAAAAATCCTTGCTCTTATTGTTGAGTTCAATTTGTTTTCCTTTATTGATATCATGCGCATTGACGACAATGTCGCTTTCTTCTGCCTGTCTGAATATCTTCTGCAGCATGACTACCGGAAAGCATTGGCTGTCGATTAAATCTTTTAGAATCTGCCCCGGTCCTACCGATGGAAGCTGATTAATGTCGCCTGCCATAATCAGCCGGGTGCCCGGCATAATCGCCTTGAGCAACGATTGAAACAGATGTATATCCACCATCGACATCTCATCCACAATAATAACATCCGCTTCCAGCGGGTTTTCTTCATTTTTCTCAAACTTCGCTCTTTTACTTTCTTCCGGTACCGCTCCGCTCAATTCCAATAATCTGTGTATGGTTTTCGCCTCATATCCGGTAGTTTCCGTCATTCTTTTTGCCGCTCTTCCCGTAGGGGCAGCAAGAAAAATATCCATGTTCTCTTCCGCATAATATCTTATAATTGTATTAATAGTTGTTGTTTTTCCGGTTCCGGGTCCTCCGGTAAGGATAAATAAGCCACTCTTGATGCTTTCCAGCACTGCCTTTCTCTGTAGCTCATCCAGTTCGATACCTTGCTCTCGCTCAATTATCTTTATGCGTTTCTCAATATGCTCCGCTTCTGCCGAAAGCATTCCTCCTTCCACAAAGACAGATATATTCAAATCATGGAGCATCTTCGCACAGTTCAATTCTTCATAATAATAGGCAGCAGCATATATTTTTCTATCTTCTTCTCTTTCCGGCGAAGGAATTTTTATTACTATCTTTTTATCCATTGCCAGATTGGATACCTGTGGTTCGATTGCCGTCTCCTCCACTCCCAGAAGCTCCGCTGCCCTCTTTAATAATATATTCTCGGGTAGGTATATGTGTCCTTCCATAGTTGCCTGCAGAAGCACATAAAGAATTGCGCTTCTTATTCGATAATCGGAATCCGTGTGAATACCTATTTTACTTGCTATCTCATCGGCAATTTTAAATCCTACCCCTGCGATATCTTCTGCCAGCTTATAAGGGTTTTCCTTTAGGACACCATAGACTCCCATTCCGTAAGTATTATATATTTTTATAGCAAGAGTGCCTGAGATTCCGTATTTCTGTAAAAAAACCATGGCTTCTCTCATATCTTTTTTTTCTTCCATTTGGATAGCAATTTCTCTTGCTTTTCTTTCGCTGATTCCTTTTATCTCCGCCAGTCTCTCCGGTTCTTCCTCAATGATTCGAAAAGTATCCACACCGAATTTCTTTATAATCCTTGCTGCCAGAGCTTCCCCGATCCCCTTAATAGCACCCGAACCGAGATATCTTTCTATGCTGACAATATCATCGGGCTCGGTAACTTGATAACTTTCCACCTTAAGCTGCCTGCCATATACGGGATGTTCCACATAATTTCCTTCGATTTCAAGAGTCTCACCCTCGTCGATTGTCCTGAACATACCTACACAGATGACCTCATCCTGCCCACTCACCATATTCATGACCGTATAACCGTTTTCATTATTACGGTATATAATATGCTCCACATAGCCCTTTATACTTTCCATCCATCTGTCCCTTTCGTTCTCACGGATAAACATTCAATTCTTAACCAGATACAGGGTGTATGTACACAAAAAGGCTGCTTAAATAAGCAGCCTCTCTCATTCAAAAATCATATAACCCTACAAATTATAATTTCGCTTCATCTGCTCGAAGAGCATCTGCGCAAGACCAAGCCCTTCTTTCTCCGTAGAAATACTTGCCAACTCCTGTATAGTATTATCTTTAAAAAAGTCTACCAACGAATCGTTAGGGCTAGCATCGTCTTCTTTAAATACGTCTACAGTCTTCTGCATTTCTTTATAAATCTGTTCCATAAAATAAGACTCAAATTCTTTACACGCCGCTAAGAGCTGTTCATCGGAGGATTGCGAATAATCCTTCGTTTTTATATGGGTGTCCAACTTACTAGCTGCCTGCGAAGACAAGTAACTCGTATATGCAGAGGAAATACCGCTTCCTATATCCATTATGTACTCCTTTCATCAGCCTAACGTTTCAAATTATTCGCCTGCTGAAGCATTTCATCCGAAGTAGTAATCGCTTTGGAATTCATCTCGTAAGCTCTCTGAGCGACTATGAGATTTACCATCTCGTCCGCAACCTTGACGTTAGAGCCTTCCAAATACCCTTGTACAACTTTACTTTTAGTCACATCATTGCTTGTAGATTCGTTAACCGCTGCTCCGCTCGCACCCGTAGCCGCCCAAAGAGAATCTCCCTGCCGCTCCAGTCCACCGGGATTGCGGAACTGATAGAGTCCAAGCTTAATGTTCAAAGAAACGGGATTATTATTTGCATCCGGGTAGTAGAACCGCCCATCCGAAGATATCGTGATTTTACTTGTCACAATATCCCTATTCAAATTAATGGGTTTCCCGTTTGCATCCAAAACCGGATACCCGTCGGTAGTCGTCAGCACAAGTTTACCATTTGTGTTTGTGCCTGACACAGACCACGTAAAATCGCCGTTTCTTGTATAATTAATCTCACCGTTTTCATTTTGGACAGCAAAGTATCCGTCGCCTTCAATGGCAAAGGACGTATCGCTTTCGGAAGCAATCAAACTTCCCTGCGTAAATATCTGATTTATGGAAGAGTTGCGCACACCTAAGCCCACTTGAGAAGTAACAGGCTTCGGATCTCCGTTGGCCGTAGTCGTCTTCGTCTGTAAGTTTTGGTACAATAAAGATTTAAACTGAGCTACCTGTGATTTATAACCTACCGTATTTACATTTGCAAGGTTATTCGCAATAGTATCCACATTTGTCTGTTGTGCATTCATTCCTGTTGCCGCCGACCATAAACTTCTAATCATCCTTCATCCTCCTACAGCTTTCCGATCTGATTTACAGCAATCTCCAAACTGCTGTCGTAAGTCTGAATCACTTTCTGATTCGTTTCATAAGCTCTCGATACATTTATCATATTCGTCATCTCTGTTACTACCGAAATATTGGAGGTCTCCAGATATCCCTGGTTTACCTTTGCCGTAGCATCCTTAAACCTTGACCCCTCTACCGGTTGAAAATAATTCTCGCCGAATTTCTCCAAATAATTATAGTCCTCAAAATCGCGTATTCTCAAGGTTGCTACAGGCGTATTCTCTTCGCCCTGCATGATATTACCTGAAGTATCTACCCTGAAATCGAGAAGCGGATTCAGCTTGATTCGTGCGCCCGACGTGTTCAGAACATAATCGCCGTCATGTGTTACCAAATAGCCTTGCGAGTTCATAGTAAAGCTTCCGTCACGCGTATACTTTATAGAAGTGTCTCCTTCTTTGTCAGTATACTGAACCGTAAAAAATCCCTCGCCTGATAATGCCAAATCAAAAGGATTCTCTGTTCCCTTTACCGGTCCTTGAGAATAATCCGTATAGTCTTCCCCAACCTTGACTCCCAGATTATTTACTCCCAATCTTTTCGCTGTTCCCCGACCTTCGGACATATCTTTAATCTTATATGCGAGTACATCATCAAACGCCTGACTGGTCGCCCCCTCTTTCTTATATCCGTTCGTATTCGCATTGGCCAGATTATTGGTAAGGACATCCATTCTGTGTTGCTCGTTTACCATTCCCGTGTAGGCAGTGTATAGACCCTTAAGCATATTACTACTCCTTTCCCCCTTAGTTCTTCATCTAATCCCTTTTATCTTATCTAGTCCTCTTTATATCCCGCTAAAAATTCCACATATTTGCCTGTGCCGATTGCAACAGCCGTCATAGGATCTTCTGCAGTCATCGTATTTATTCCGGTCTTAGAAGCTATCAAATCTTCCAAACCGCGAAGAAGGCTTCCACCTCCGGTAAGAACAATACCCCTGTCCGCAATATCTGCAGCTAATTCCGGCGGTGTCTTTTCGAGCACGCTGTGTATTGTCTCCACAATCTGCGCCGTCGTCTCACGCAAAGCCTCCTCCGTCTCCTCCGAAGAAACCTTTACCGTTCTCGGCAATCCGGTTACGAGGTTACGTCCTCTGACATCCATATAATCCACCTCGGCACGCTTGTATGCCGAACCGATCTTTATCTTCAAATCCTCCGCTGTCCGTTCTCCGATCAGCAAATTATGTTTTTTTCTCATATAACGAACGATGGCTTCATCAAAATCATCACCGGCTATCTTAATAGAAGCGCTTACTACCGTGCCTCCCAAGGAGATGACTGCAATATCGGAGGTGCCGCCCCCTATATCTACAATCATATTTCCACAAGGTTTGGAAATATCGATACCGGCTCCGATTGCCGCCGCAATCGGCTCTTCAATAATGGAAACTTCCCTTGCACCTGCTTGATATGTTGCATCTTCTACGGCTTTTTTCTCAACTTCCGTCACTCCACTCGGTACACATACAGCAATACGCGGCTTACGGAAAGTTTTCTTGCCAAGCGCCTTCTGGATAAAATACTTCATCATTTTCTCGGTAACTCTGTAATCCGAAATAACGCCCTGTCTAAGAGGCCTTACCGCTACGATATTCCCGGGCGTTCTGCCGAGCATCAATCTGGCATCCTCACCGATCGCCCTTATTTTATCCGTATCCCTATCAAAGGCTACGACCGAAGGTTCTTTTAAAACAACACCTTTTCCTCTGATATATACTAAAATACTTGCCGTTCCCAAATCAATTCCTATGTCTGTATACTGCATATGATAAACCCCTTTCTTTACGTCCTTTCAGGTCAAAATCTATCTTAATATTTTTTCGAATATCTTTAAGCTAAACACACACAGCTATTATACCTTAAAGATTGGGTTTTTCAAAGGGGTTTAATAAAATTTTATAAAAAAATCAGACACAGCAAATGAAAGCGGTTCCTTCCGCTCCACTTGCCGCCTCCATGCATTAATTTACTTTGTTAATATATCGGCTGATTTTGTCGATTGCTTAAGCCGTCTCTCCTATCTTTTTATACCTGTTTTTTATGGCGTTCCAATATTTTCTTAATATAATGTCCGGTGTAAGACAGAGGATTCTCCGCAACCTCTTCCGGCGTTCCTTCCGCAATAACGGTTCCTCCCTTATCTCCGCCTTCCGGTCCGATATCGATGATGTAATCCGCCGTCTTTATAACATCTAAGTTATGCTCGATGACAACAACCGTATTTCCGCTGTCTGCCAGCTTGTGCAATATTTCCGTCAATTTATGAACATCAGCAAAGTGAAGTCCCGTAGTTGGCTCATCCAATATATAAATTGTCTTCCCCGTACTTCTCTTGCTAAGCTCGGTAGCCAGTTTAATTCTCTGTGCTTCTCCGCCCGAAAGAGTAGTAGAAGGCTGCCCCAGCTTAACATAGGATAATCCCACATCGTTTAATGTTTCTATTTTTCTCCTGATGGAGGGAACATTCTCAAAAAATCCCACCGCTTCCTCTACCGTCATGTCCAGCACATCGTATATACTCTTCCCTTTGTACTTTACATCGAGAGTTTCTCGGTTATAACGTTTTCCTCCACACACTTCGCAGGGAACGTAAACGTCCGGCAAAAAATGCATCTCTATTTTGATAATTCCGTCCCCGCTGCACGCTTCACACCTTCCGCCCTTTACATTAAAGCTGAAACGACCTTTTTTATATCCTTTTGCCTTTGCATCCGCCGTCGTCGAAAATAAATCTCGAATCTGGTCAAACACCCCTGTATATGTTGCGGGATTGGAACGGGGAGTCCTTCCTATCGGAGATTGATCTATATCGATAACCTTATCCAGCTGCTCGATTCCGTCAATACCCGCATGCTTTCCGGGAATAACCCTCGCACGGTTCAAATCCCTTGCCAAATGCTTATAGAGAATTTCATTTACGAGAGAACTTTTCCCCGAGCCGGATACCCCTGTCACGCAAGTCATAACTCCGAGCGGAATTCTTACGTCTATTCCCTTTAAGTTGTTTTCCTGTGCCTTTCGCACAATCAGTTCTCCCGAAGGTTTCCTTCTCTTCTCCGGAATCGGTATCTGCAGCTTGCCGCTTAAATATTGTCCCGTTATCGAGGACGGAATCCGCATGATTTCTTCCGCTGTTCCCTGCGCCACTACTTCTCCGCCATGGGAACCGGCTCCCGGTCCGATATCCACAATATAATCCGCTGCAAGCATCGTGTCTTCATCATGCTCCACTACTAACAGTGTATTTCCCATATCCTTTAAGTTGCGCAATGTGTTCAGGAGTTTATCATTGTCTCGTTGGTGCAGTCCGATACTGGGTTCATCCAATATATAGCAGACCCCTACCAGTCCTGAACCAATCTGCGTCGCAAGGCGGATTCTCTGCGCTTCTCCGCCCGAAAGAGTCCCTGTTGCTCTTGAAAGAGAAAGGTAATCCAGCCCTACATCGATCAAAAACCCGACTCTTGCATTAATCTCCTTTAAAATCTGATTGCCTATCAGCTGCTGTTGCTTTGTCAATGTCATTTCCTTAAGAAACTTATGCAACTTCTCTATGGAAAGTGAAGTGATTTCATATATATTCTTATCGCAGACAGTGACGGCTAATGCATCTTCCTTCAGTCGCATCCCCTTGCACTTTTTACACGGGGTAATATTCATAAAGGTTTCGTATTCCTGTTTCATCGCTTCGGAAGCCGTTTCGCGGTAGCGACGCTCCACATTTCTAATAATTCCTTCAAAAGCAACAGGATATACCCCCTCTCCTCTCTGTCCTTTATAATATACCTTTACCTCTTTGCCGTCGGTACCATAAATCAATACATGCTTCACTATATCCGAATATTGATCGAAAGGTGTATCCAGATCAAAATCGTATTCTTTACAGAGAGCCTGAAGAATTGCATTGGTAAAGCTGCCCGGGTCGCTGCAGGATTGCCATCCCATTACCGCAATCGCACCTTTGCTAATGCACAGACTCTTATCCGGAATCATTAGGTCGATATCGAATTCCATCTTGTATCCAAGCCCGAAGCATTCCGGGCAGGCACCGAAGGGATTGTTGAAGGAAAAGCTTCTCGGCTCTATCTCACTAATGCTAATCCCGCAGTCTGCACAGGAAAAGCTTTGGTTGAAGGTCATCGGTTCTCCGTCGATTACATCCACAACGAGCAACCCTTCGGATAGCTCCAATACGTTTTCGATAGAATCTGTCAGCCTTCTTTCTATCCCGGGTTTTACCACGAGCCTGTCCACCACTACTTCAATGTTATGCTTGATGTTTTTATCCAGCTTGATTTCCTCCGACAATTCGTACATATTACCGTCCACACGAACTCGTACGTAGCCGCTCCTCTTCGCCCTTTCAAATACTTTGGCATGTTCTCCCTTGCGCCCTCTTACCACAGGTGCCAGCAGCTGAATCCTGGTTCCTTCCGGTTGCTCCATAATCTGATCTGTCATCTGATCCACGGATTGTTTTTTGATTTCCTTTCCACAGGAAGGGCAATGAGGAATACCAATCCTTGCATATAAAAGACGGAAGTAATCGTAAATCTCCGTTACAGTTCCTACGGTAGAACGCGGATTGCGGTTCGTGGACTTCTGGTCGATGGAAATTGCCGGCGACAAGCCTTCTATCTTCTCCACATTGGGCTTCTCCATCTGCCCGAGAAATTGGCGCGCATAGGAAGATAAAGATTCCATATAACGCCTTTGGCCTTCCGCATAAATTGTATCGAATGCCAGCGAAGACTTCCCTGACCCCGACAAACCGGTCAGAACCACCAGCTCATTTCTCGGAATATCCACATTTATATTTTTCAGATTATGCTCATTCGCTCCCCGAATTTTTATATATTCTCTTCGGGGAAGCATCTTCTTATTTTCGCTTTCCATCACGTTTTCCATAATAGCCTCCATATGTTTATCCGTTTTTACCGAATACCTGTTCCTCCAAAGACGCGAGCTGCTTCTTCAGCTCTACCATCTTATCGCGCAGTTGTGCAGCCGCTTCGAAGTTTAAATCCGCAGCCGCTTTTTTCATTTTCTTTTGAACATCTTCTATAAGTTTCTCCAATTCCTTTCGGTCCATAGATTCCGGATCTTTCTCGAAGCGAAGTTCTTCTTTTTCTATGACCTTGGATATGCTGATCAAATCTCTTACTGCTTTCTTAATCGTCTGAGGAGTAATGCCATGCTCTTCGTTATATTTCCTCTGAATCTCACGACGGCGTTCCGTCTCCGTAAGAGCTGCACGCATGGAATCCGTTATCGTATCCGCATACATAATGACATGGCCTTCGGCATTCCGTGCCGCACGCCCTATCGTCTGAATCAGAGAGGTCTCCGAACGCAGAAATCCTTCTTTATCAGCATCCAAAATAGCCACCAAAGAAATCTCAGGAATATCCAAGCCTTCCCTCAAAAGGTTGATGCCTACAAGCACATCGAATACGTCCAGGCGCATATCGCGGATAATCTCTGCCCGTTCCAAAGTATCGATGTCGGAATGGAGATACTTTACGCGAATGCCCACTTCCTTCATATAATCCGTCAAATCCTCCGCCATACGCTTTGTCAGCGTAGTAACGAGCACCTTATTCTTCTTCTCCACTTCCTTGTTCACTTCTGAAATGAGGTCATCAATCTGCCCTTCCACCGGTCGCACGTTCACTTCGGGATCCAACAGTCCTGTGGGTCTGATAATCTGTTCCGTGCGAAGGAGTTCATGTTCACTTTCATAATCGGAAGGTGTGGCCGAAACAAACAGCATCTGGTCTATGTGGGCCTCAAATTCTTCGAAATTAAGAGGACGGTTGTCCAGTGCCGAGGGGAGGCGGAACCCGTAATCCACCAAAGTTGTTTTTCTGGAACGGTCGCCCGCATACATTCCTCTTATCTGCGGAATCGTCATATGTGATTCGTCTATAATAATCAGATAATCATTTTTAAAATAGTCCATGAGCGTATGGGGCATCGCACCTGCTTCCATCCCGTTCAAATGTCTGGAATAATTCTCGATACCGGAACAGAAGCCGGTTTCTTTCAACATCTCAATATCAAAATTCGTGCGCTCGGAAATGCGCTGCGCTTCTAACAGCTTGTCTTCCCCTTTGAAATAGTGTACTCTCTCCTCCAGTTCCTTTTCAATATTTTTACATGCCGCGTTTATCTTTTCCGGTGCCACCACATAGTGAGATGCAGGAAAAATGGTGATGTGCTCCAACACTGCATGCACCTGTCCTGTGAGGGGGTCAGTCTCCGTAATCCGCTCTATCTCATCACCAAAAAACTCTACCCTGATCAAATAATCTCCACCCTGTGCCGGATAGATCTCCACAACATCTCCCCTCACGCGGAAGCAGCCTCTGTCGACATCCATATCGTTTCTATCGTATTGTATGTCAATCAGTTCCCGGATAACCCGGTCTCTGTCTTTTATCATTCCTGGGCGAAGGGATACAAGCATCTCCCGATAATCATCAGGGCTTCCCAACCCATAAATACAGGAAACGCTCGCAACTACTACAACATCTCGGCGTTCCGTCAATGAAGCTGTCGCCGACAGGCGCAGCTTATCTATCTCATCGTTAATGGAAGAATCTTTGGCTATATAAGTATCGGAGGAAGGAACATATGCCTCCGGCTGGTAATAATCGTAATAAGATACGAAATACTCCACCGCATTATCCGGGAAAAACTCTTTGAATTCCCCATATAACTGGCCGGCCAGCGTCTTATTATGGGCTATAATCAACGTCGGCTTGTTCAGCGCCGCTATAATATTAGCCATCGTAAATGTCTTGCCGGAGCCGGTAACTCCAAGCAATGTCTGAAATTGATTTCCTTTTTTAAATCCTTCTACGAGTTCGGCAATCGCCCGGGGTTGATCGCCGGTAGGAGCATATTCTGATACTAAATGAAAGTGGTCCATAGAATTCTCCTTTGAAAATGTATCATTATATTAATTCTTATATTATTGCCTGTTATAAATATCCGAAATCTATTTTACCACAAAGAATAAGAAAAGTACAGAACAAATTAGAACGTTTGTTCTGTACTTTTTATAATATTATTATTTCATTATTTAAGGAGTTTCTGCCGCAATCTTTTCCTGAACAATCTCCTTCGCGCGTTCCAGCTGATTGTCATAACCGTCTTTATAATAACGATCGCTGTCAAGCTCACAAACCTCATCCGGCTCAATGCCGATTCCGTGAATATTATTCCCCTTGGGTGTGAAATAGCTGCTCACAGTGAGTTTAAGCGCTGTACCGTCCGACAGGGACAATACTCTCTGTACAATTCCTTTTCCGAAAGTGGTCGTTCCAACCAGCTCACCCAATCCGTAGTCCTTAATGGCTCCTGCCAATATTTCCGAAGCACTGGCCGAATATCCGTTGACCAATACGACCAGAGGAAGATCGAACACTTTTGATCCGTCACAGGAATATTCCGTTCTGTTTCCTTCTCTATCCTCCGTATATACAATCAAACCCTTCGGAAGCATCTGTCTGGCAATCTCGGTTACCGTACTCAGGTTTCCGCCCGGATTCGACCGCAGATCCAGTACCAGACCTCTCATTCCTTGCCCACGCAGAACTGCCATCGCTTCCGTAAACTGATCCAAAGTAATATCATCGAACTCCGTAATCTGGAGATATCCGATATTATTTTCAAACATTTCGTGTTTGACCGTAGGACTTTCTATCTTCCGACGCTCTATATCGAACTCCAGATAATTATTTTCGCCTTCCCGATATAATGTAAGATGTACAGTCGTTCCCTCAAGCCCTTTAATCCTGCTCACTACTTCTGAGAGCTCCAGACCCTGCACGTCTTCATCATCCACCTTATAGATGATATCGCCATCTCGTAATCCCGCTTCCTCCGCCGGCGTATCGTCTATCACACCGCTGATTTGCGCGAGCCCGGTCTGCACATCCATTCCGACATATGCGCCGATGCCGTAATAAATCCCCTCCGTCTCTTCCATCAGCCTTTCCACATCTTTTTGCGTATAATAAGTAGAGTATGGATCACCCAAAGATGCTACCACGCCTTCATACATCCCATCGATCATGCTTTGCACATCCACGTCTTCTTTATAATAGTAATTGGAAATGGCATCTTCTATGGCTCGGAGCTTAGACATCGTCAAATCGCTTACTATTTCCTTGGGTTCTGCCATTTCCGCACTTGTGACTTCACTCGTCTCCTTCAAATGGTGCGTTGTGTAAATCTGTTTTGCCGTGAACAAGCAGCTCGCAACCAGAAGACTAAGCAGCACCCCCGTGAGAATTCCGCTGAGGAAACCGGCTCTGCCGCTTCCTCCCTGGGCATTATCATTTTTCCCATTCTCCGGATTTTCTTTCTGATATTTATCAGAATCATTCTTCAGATCATATTGCATTTCTATCATCTCCAATTATTTACTTAAGTAATTCCAAGGCGAAACATAACTTCCATTTTGACGTACGCTGAAATGGAGATGGTTACCGGTAGAACGGCCTGTCGAACCCACCGCAGCAATCTTTTGTCCCTTTATAACAAAATCGCCTTTTGAAACATAAAGTGCAGATGCATGCATATAAATTGTATACAATCCGTCACCATGATCAACCATAATGTAATTACCCATAGAGCCGCTGTAGTCGGCAGCAACCACATTTCCGTCATATGCCGCCAGAATCGGCGAACCTCCCGGGGCAGCCATATCTACTCCGTTATGAAACTGCTCAACTCCGAGAATCGGGTGTATACGGGTGCCATAGTCATCGCTTATTCTCGAATAAGAAGGAGCGGGCCAAGCAAAGATGCCGCCGTCATACCTTAGATTGTTTTCTTCCGCAAGCCTAGCCTTTTCTTCGGCAACCGCCTTTTCGAGTGCGGATATCGTCTCATTCTGTTCCGCAATATCGGCTTCATACTCTGCAATTGCAGCCTCTTTATTCGTTATATCCGTAGAGACTTCGGTAATTGTCCTTTCCTTTTCGTCTATCAGTTCATTGAGAGAAGCCTCTTCCTGCTCCACTCCTGCCTTGGCTTCTTCCAGATAATCTCTGTCCGCTTCCAGTTCTTCTTTATATAATTCAATCAGCTTTCTTGTTTTCACATATTCATCCAGCATCTTGCGGTCATAGGCGGACAGCATCTCTATATATTCCGCTTTATTTAACATCTCTCCAAAACTGGCGGAAGAAAAAATTAATTCCATGTATAAGTTATCTCCTTTCTCATACATGAACTTAATTCTCTTTTTCATAGCCTCATACTGATTTTCCTGATCCTCAATGGCCGATTCCAGTTCATCCTCTGTCACTGAAATTTCTTTTTCCTTTTCTGTTATCTTATCTTTCAGATCCGCAATTTTTTCCTGAATAGACGTAAGCTGTGTGTCGAGCTGCGTCACATACGCAGTCAGATCCTTTTTTGACGCTTCCAGCTCTTCTTTAATCTTTTTAACGTTCGTAAGATCCGATTGCAGCTTGTTTTTCAATTCCCGCGCGGTTTCGATTTCTTGTTCTTTCTGTTTGATACTTTCATTCGTAAGTTCTGAAGCTCTCACACTTATCGAAGTCGGCATCCAAAGCAGCGCAATACAAACTATCAGCGGGACACAAAGCATGGCATACAGAATCTTCTTCCATTGTCTCATATTCAATATTCCCTATACTCTTAAGTGCTTTCTGACTGTTGCAATGCTTCCAAGGAAACCAATACCAACGCCCATAATAACCGATACCGGTGCCAAAGTATTGAAAATCGTTTCTACAGGCAAAAAGCTTAAAAGCTGTGATAACATGGAAAATCTTTCTGTTACATAAACAATCACATTGTTATATATGAAATAAATAAGCCCAAGCGGTACGAGCGATCCGATCAGTCCTATCAGCATTCCTTCAATAACAAACGGTGACCTTACGAAAAAGTCCGTCGCCCCTATATATTTCATAATGTTGATTTCCTCTTTCCGCACGGAAATTCCTATCGTTACCGTATTGCTTATAAGGAATATGGATACCGCAAAAAGAATGCCGATAATACCGATAGAAACATAAGCTATCAACGCATTAACGCCGCTTAACGTAGTTGCCGTTATTTCCGATTTATTGATTCTGCGTATATCGTCGATGGATTCCAAGTAGGTCACGAGAGCCGGCTGAAGAGAGACATCATTCAAATAAATCTCATAGTGAGCGGAATCTGCCAAGGGATTCTCCGTAAATCCGTCAGAATACTCACCTAAATAATCCTCTTTGAAGCTTTCCCAAGCTTCATCCGCGGAAACGAATTTCACATCCGCAACTTCTACTCTTTTCGCTATCATATCGCCGATTTCGGCAATTCTCGTATCGCTTACTCCTTCATCGAAAAATACAGTTACAGATACCCCTTCCTCTGCCGTTTTTACGATATGCTGAAAATTTGTAATAATCGCATAGAACAAGCCGAACAAGAACAAACATGCACCGATTGTAGCTATAGAAGCGAGCGAAAACCACTTATTTCTTATAATATTACGGAATCCCTGTCCGATAGTATAAAAAAATGTACTAATTCTCATCGATATAACCACCTTTTTCCTCATCGCTTACAACGATACCCTTCTTCATTGTAACGACTCTTTTCTGCATGGAATTCACAATTTCTCTATTGTGGGTCACCACCAGAACCGTTGTACCATTTTCATTAATCTGCTCCAAAAGCTTCATAATCTCCCATGAATTTTTGGGATCCAGATTACCGGTCGGCTCATCGGCAAGCAATATGGTCGGTTTATTGATGAGCGCTCTGGCAAGGGCAACTCGCTGCTGTTCACCGCCGGAAAGCTGCTTCGGTTTTGCCTTATATTTTCCCGCAAGCCCTACCATCGACAGAATACTTGGCACATTTCGCTTTATTTCCTTATTCGACACTTGAATGATACGCTGTGCAAATGCAACGTTATCATACACGTTTCTATCCTTCAGCAATCTGAAATCCTGAAAAACAATACCCAGATTTCTTCTGAACTTCGGGATCTTTCGGTGTTTAATCTTCACCAAATCATACCCCATAACATTGATATATCCTGAAGTCGGCGTTAATTCCCGAAGAAGGAGCTTGATTAAGGTAGATTTGCCGGATCCGCTGTCGCCTACGATAAAAACAAACTCTCCTTTATTAATATGTAAGCTGACTCCATTTAATGCCGGAGCACCCGTCGCATACGCCTTGCTGACATTTTCAAGAGTAATAATCTCATTGCCCAAATCAGCCTGCTTTTTCCCTCTTCGTCTCTTCCTATCTTTCTCAGTCAAAGTTTTTCACCCACCTAATTATTTTATCCTTTTTGTTCCTTTACATTAATAGCCTAAACACTTTTATCAATATTCAAAGGTTTCCATATATTTCATATATTTTACGACCATAAGCGCTATTTTGAAGGTAATTGCATCTTCAAAAACCCTAAGATCCAGTCCCGTGCTCTTCTGAAGTTTATCCAATCTATACACGAGCGTATTTCTATGAATAAACAGCTGTCTCGATGTCTCCGATACATTTAAACTGTTTTCGAAGAATTTATTGATTGTCATAAGCGTTTCTTCATCGAAATCATCCGGGCTCTTTCCGCCAAAAATTTCTTTTATGAACATCTTGCAGAGCGGTATGGGAAGCTGGTATATCAAACGGCCTATTCCGAGCTCGCTGTAAGCGATTATATCTCTCTCATCAAAGAATATTTTTCCGACATCCAATGCCATTTTAGCTTCTTTGTACGAGCGGCTCACTTCTTTTATCTCATTCACGGTTGTACCGTAGGAAATCCTTATGCTGTTCATACCCTCTTTTAAAAGGTAGGCTTCCGCGCTCTTCGCCGCCTTATCTATTTCTTTATTGCTGTCCCCTTCCGACAGGTCCTTTACTACTATAACATTATTTTCATCGACTGCGGTGATGAAATCTTTGGTATTGCTTCCAAAATATGTCCGCATAAGCTCCAGAACGTTGCTGTCTTTGCCGTTCTCAGTTTCAATAATCATGACAGCTCTTTTTCCATCCGTCTGAATATGCAGTTTTTTGGCGCGGCTGTAGATATCCACCAGCAGCAAATTATCCAGTAGCAAGTTTTTAATAAAGTTATCCTTATCAAAACGTTCTTTATATGCGACCAAAAGACTCTGAATCTGGAAAGCAACCATCTTTCCCACCATGTACACATCTTCGCCCGCTCCTCCGGCAATTAAAATATATTCGAGCTGCTGCTCGTCAAATATTTTAAAATACTGATGTCCCTGTATCTCCTGAGAATCTGCTGCCGAACCGGCAAACTCTACGGCTGCGGCAGAGCAGTTCTCCATACCCGCAGCAGTCGACGCTACCTCTTTGCCGTCCGTATCCATTACGCACAATTCCACTCTGGCAATCGCCTTAAGACCTTCTATTGTATTTTGCAAAATTTGGTTTGAAATCATTTCCCCGTTCCTTCTCCTTTTCTTTTCCTATCTTTATATGCAATTTATACAAAGCATAATTTGAAAAAAAATCTGTTTTTTCTACACCCATTTTTCATTTTAATTCAAAACTACAAAAAAATCCATACTAATTCTTCATCGTTTTGTGTATTTTTTATGTATTTTATAAATTTGTGCAGATTTAATCCAATGTACAACTTTCACAACAACCTTTAAGCCCGATTTCATGCCTGCCACAACGGATAAATTTGTCCCAGGAGCTTTAAATATTTTATATTAAAAAGGCAGATCTGAAACTATTTTTCATTTCAAATCTGCTTACTGATTCTTTTCGTTTTCCTCATTATATCTGTTCATCCGATCGTGAAACATCTTCCTATAAATTCGGTTCATAGCTTTTTTCTGAAAAGATTCCCGGCGTTTTCCTAATTTCATGTCCTTTGAAATTCCCAGCCAAACTTCCGCATTAATATAAGGTTTAGCATCCACCATCCATTGCTCCTGCCTGCCCCAGGCCATTCTAGAGATGATTACGTCGGGGGCAATATCGTTGATATCGTTTACGACCTCTTCCACTTTTTCTGTGCTTTCTCTTATCACCTGAACGCCGCTGATTACTATTCCTCTTTGGAAGTCCTTCAGTTCACTCCGGAGCTTCTCCGCATCCGCTTCTGAATCGGATAATAAATACACTTTTTTACCGCCACGCACAATTCTTCTCAAAAATTCCTTAAAAAAGACAAGATTCTCCACTTCATACAGGCGGCTCTTAGACTCGATCTTCGCTACGCGCAAAATATCGGACTCTCCGCACAGAGTCATATCCATGGATTCTATCCTTTCTTTTTCATATTCATCTTTTCCCGCCAATATTAGCATCGGTGTAGTAACATATAGAATCGTGTTAAGAGCGCTGTTTTCTAAGAAACTATCCGTCAAAAGAAGCGACTCCTTGAGAGAATAATCGGTAAGCGTAACCCCTAAAATATCCATTTTCTGCATATTTTCACCATCATTTCCCCATATGGTTAACCTGTAACATTCTCTAAAACAATCTTTCTCCAAACTTTATATTAATCTATTGAACTTCCCCCGACTTGTCAAGTATATCAAAAATATGGTATACTTGCAATATAATGATTCGAATTATAAAATTTCAAAATAAAGGGAGGTAATTATTATGGATATTCCTGCATTATCAATGGCTCTTACACAGGCTCAGACTATGTCCGGCGTAAGCATTGCCGTTCTTTCGAAGTCGCTGGACAACATGGAAACAGGCGGTAACGCGATGGTGGATATGATGAAATCATCCATGGAATTGTCCGTTAATCCTGCCATCGGTTCCAATATTGATTTGTATTTATAAGCTAATAGAGAATAAAATCAAGACTCATATAAGAAAGAGATAATACGATTGCAATTAAAAGCGGTACGGTTATCATCGGGATACCCGTTTTATTTTTTCTGGCAGTCCAAACGGCGCGAAGATTTTCTTCGCGCTTTTCATTTTTGGCGATCCACGCAAGAACGCAGCCCGCAAGTGTAGTCGTAACTGCGGCAATAATCAGATAACCGCTAATAGCCGTCAGCATAATATCCGGAGTAATCTGCGCCTGCGCTTCCTCGAAGCTTTCCATGCCCATTGCCTTATATAAGTACATAAGGCATACCTGTTGGGAATTGAATATGATATGAAACAAAACAGAACTCCACAGACTCCCCGTGGCTTCCACCAGCACGACGAGTATCATGCCTATTACTAAGGCGTATGCAGCCTGATTAAAATTCATATGCATGAGCGCAAACAAAAGAGCGGATAAAAGAAGTGCCTGCAATCCTGTCCCCGACTTCTTATATCCCTGATAAATAATCCCTCTGAAAATCAGTTCTTCACAGAACGGACCAATAAATCCTATGATAAAAAGCATAACAAAAAAGGGGATCTCTAAGATATCCCCACTTATTGCCACTACCGTATTATCCACAAACAGCATGGACACTGCATTTATCACAGTAGTTAAAGGCATAGCCAGAAAAGTAAAAAGAACAATCATCAACACCGAAGATATTTTAATCTTTCGGAAACCGACAAGCTTAAGGAGATTTTCTCCGGAAAGCAAAACCCCTATAAGAGCGGGTGCCAATACAATCAACTGACTGATTATAAAATTAGGTACTATTGTTAATGTAAAAAACGGACTCAAAACTCCCAGCAGAACGACCACCGCTATATGAAGCAGAATGACTGCAAGAAAAATCCGGTTTACCTTTTTACTGTTCATTTGCTATCCTAGTTCTCCATCATAAAGTTAACTAATTTAGTAATATCTTCAGGCTCATAGGCAATCAACTCAAGTTCCGCAATCGTCCCATCAGAAAAAATATTCGCCATGGATACATACTGGGAAAGCTTGGACTTAAGATTAAGTCTGTCTCCTTCACCTGTAACCAATTCTACTTTACCTACACAGCTATCAATTACTTTAAAAAACTTATCAATATCTCTGATATTTTGTACTTTCATTTCGTTCTCCTTTCCAAATCGAAGCAATAGCTTTTGTCATTAATCAAATTTTCTTTATACCATGATTATACTGATTTCATTATGAATATGCAAGACAATTATCAATATAACTGTGGTTACTCAATTTTCCTTATGCCGTTTCCATCAATAATTATTTTTCCTTCTTTTAAAAGACGTCCGACCGCGCGTTTAAATTCATTTTTGCTCATTTGCATCGCGCGCTTGATTGTATCCGGGTCCGCCTTATCATTGAAAGGAAGCACTCCGTCATAGCTTTCCAGCATTTTTAATATTTTATCCGCATCGGTACTTATTTGAAGATATGCCTTTTCCCGAAGACTAAGGTCTAGCTTCCCATCCTCCTTGACTCCCGCAACTCTGGCATGAACTATATCGCCCTCTCTTATATCTCCATATAACTCTTTTCCTGAAATCAATCCGGAATATTTGTCATCTACTGCCACAAAGGCGCCAAATTCCCTGCTTATTTCATAAACACGCCCGGTTACTCTGTCATCTTTCTTATATGGACTGTCCGTATTCAAGTAATGATATACCTTCATCGTAGCACACAGCCTATTGCTCTTATCAATATAAAGTGCTACAAGGCAATCCTCTCCTTCCCGAACCTGCCAGGTCTGTTCTTTGAAGGGAAGTAATAGCTGCTTTTCCAATCCCCAATCCAGAAATGCTCCGATTTTGGCAACCTGTGCAACTTTAAGAACAGCTACTTTACCGAGCGTAAGCATTGCCTCCTTAGTCGTAGCGATTAAACGGTCGCTGGAATCTCTATATATAAATACCCGTATGATGTCTCCTGCCTGAGTTCCTTCCGGAACTTGTTTTTCCGGGAGGAGAACCTTCTCTTCGGTATTCCCGCCCTCCGCAGCCAGATATACTCCAAACTCTACTTTTTTTACAACTGTCAGGTCCTGTACTTCACCTAATTTAATCATATTATATCCATATTCCTTTCAAAGCATGTCCTAAACGGCAGTCAACGAGTAATACAGCGACCTATGCATTCCGGCACTCCATGCCCTTGAACTCTGCGATGCAATAAGCCTGTCCCTCTTTATTATTAAGCGCGATTAAGCAAATATTATCCGAATGTCTATATACTACCGGCACAATAACGTCTCCGAGCACCGCTTGCTTTTTATATTCTGCACGCATTTGCCTTATTTCAAACCCTTCCGGCAGATATTCCATAGCAATGCGGATATACTGTCCGTTATTTACATGGTGGTTCGTGTCCAAATGATGATGTCTTACTTCAACATCTTCCCATCTTTGTCCCTCTATCTCAGGAATAGCTATTTTACGCGGCGCATAATCCATATCCAGCTTTCCTTCCAGAACGTAAGCTGTAGTCATCTCTTTTGGCACTCTGGCAGGGCGCATATGTTCCATATCCATCAGTGTCCAAACAGTATTAGCATAAGCCAGACGTTCTCCTTCCTCCGTCTCCATCAGGAAGTTGCGCCATCCCATAAATCCCTTAAAATCATAAGGCGCCGTTCCAATCAACACTCTTTCACCAAATGCCGGATATCTCTCGACAATTATCTGCCAAGCCGACATTACCCAAGCGAGGTGTCTCTCCTGCAGATATTTGAGACCTACTCCAATCTCCTCGGAATGAAAGGTCGAACAATCCTGAAAATAATCCAAAAGCGATTCCAAAGATAGTTTTCCTTCGCTGTCCAATTCGCTGTATCGTATGCGTCCTTTAATTTTATACATTTCACATTCCCGCCTTTTACCTGTCTTTATGCCAATGAAATAATTATAGCACAGCATATCTTATAATTGCAAACAATTGCCCCCTGCTCCGGTCATTCGTTTACTTTTGATACTCCGACCGCAGAAGTAAAAACGCCTTTTGTATTTCATATTAAAGATATTTAAGCATATATTTTATTAATATGTAATTGCATAGTCAGAAAAACAATAAACTTTGCAAGGAGATTTCTATGGAAAAAGTAATTGATGAAGATTATTATGATTTGATTATAGATAACGTTCTTGTTCCTAATTATGATACCGGCAACAACATTACATACCTAAACGAAAGACATTCCCTGCTGCATGTATTAAGCGGCCAGGTAAATATATGTGACCTCGGGACAAATCCTTATCACCGTTTTCCCTCTATCTTCACGCTCACTTCCGCTATCAGTCTGGGAAAATCGGGGGTCACCCAAATACAGCGTAACACCTCTCTTGCACTGTTCGGAACCGGTGTAATTATCGGGCTCGTAGATACGGGCATCGACTATCAGCATCCCGCATTCAGACACAATGACGGCAGTACACGAATCCTTTCCATATGGGATCAAACGCTACAGACAGGCGCAATCCCGGAAGACTTTAACTTCGGTTCCGAATATAACAGGGAGTTAATCAATCTCGCGCTTTTATCCGCAAATCCTTTATCCGTAGTTCCTTCAGAAGATACAATCGGGCACGGTACTGCAATTGCCAGCATTATAGCGGGCAAGCCCGCTCCTGACCAGAGCTTTAGCGGCGTCGTGCCGGAAGCCGAGTTTGTTGTTGTAAAACTAAAACAAGCAAAAGCAAATTTGCGAAGACTTTCCTTTGTGCCGGAATCCGCTATTTGTTATCAAGAATCCGATATTATTCTGGGAGCGCGTTATTTATTATCCGTTGCCCGCAAGCTCAATCGCCCTCTTGCGATGTGCATTGCTCTCGGTACCAGTCAGGGCGGCCACGATGAGCACGGTACCACCACCGGGTATTTGGATTTCCTCACTCATCGCCCGCAAATCTGCATCTCCACCTCCGCAGGGAACGAGGGGAATAGCGGCAGGCATTATTATGCCAGTATAAACATCCCTCCATATGAAACCTCGTTCGAATTAAGGGTCGGCAGCGAGGATAAATTATTCGCAATGGAGATCTGGCCTTATGCTCCCAACCGCCTATCCATTGAAGTAGCTTCTCCCAGCGGAGAATCCACACCTATCGTTTATCCGGGCCTTAATTCCTGTGAACGATTCAATTTTGTGTTTAACCAAGGTACGCTCTGGATAAACAACATTAACTTCGAAGAAGAAACAGGAGAACAGCTTATTCTATTGCGCTTTGAAAACCCAATTGCAGGTGTATGGAGCTTTAAGCTTTATAATCTGGAAGATGAACCTTTTTCCTTCCACTCATGGCTGCCTTCGGGAAATTTGATTTCCAGAGAAACTTATTTCTTGGAATCGAATCCAAACACCACCATTACTTCTCCGGGCAATGCCATCCGCATACTAACAGTAACCGCATACAATCAATTTAACGACAGTATATGGATAGATTCCGGAAGGGGATATACACGTACCAATCAGGTAAAGCCGGATATTGCTGCCCCCGGCTACGAGCTTCCCTGTGCATATCCGGACAACCTTTATGCCACAATAACCGGTACCGGAGCTGCTTGCGCTCATGCGTCCGGTGTTGTAGCCATGATCTTAGAATGGGCCGTCGTGCGCGGCAACTACACTTCAATCACAGGGACGGATATTAACCGCCTTATAACCCGCGGTGCATATCGCGATCCTAACGAAACTTATCCAAACAATATCTGGGGATATGGGCAGCTTGATATAAACGGAGTCTTTGAAAGATTCACCCTCTTCTAGATTCCTACAAAAATAAATTATATAAATCTGCAGCAGGAAGTTTGTGGAAATCAAGAAAGGCATGGTATATTTATGGAAAAAATACTTGATGAAAATTATTATGATTTTATTATAGATAATGTGCAGGTCCCTTTTTATGATGTCGGCAACAATATTACCTATTTAAATGAACGGCAATCCTTGCTGCATGTATTGGCGGGACAAAAAAATATTTGTGACCTGGGAGCAAATCCTTACCACCGCTTTCCTTCCCTATTCATAACGACCTCTCAAATCAGTCTCGAAAAGTCAGGCGTCACTCAAGTACAGCGCAATCCTGCACTCTCATTGTATGGAACCGGTACAATTGTAGGAATTATGGACACCGGCATCGATTATCAGCATTCTGCATTCCGGCACAACGACGGAACTACACGGATTCTATCCATATGGGATCAGACAATTCAAACCGGAACGCCTCCGCAAGATATGGCCTTCGGTTCAGAATATACAAAAGAAATGATTAACCTCGCATTGCAGTCTGCAGATCCGCTATCCATCGTTCCTACCGAAGATGAGGACGGACACGGTACCGCAATTGCCAGCATAGCAGCCGGCAAGCCCAATGCAGAACAAGGTTTCAGCGGAGTGGCGCCGGAAGCCGAATTTATCATTGTAAAATTAAAACAGGCCAAAAACAATCTTCGGCGAATTGCCTTTGCTCCCGAGGATATATTATGCTATCAGGAATCGGATATTATGCTGGCAAGCCGTTATATAACGTCTGCGGCCAATAGAATGAACCGTCCTGTCGCACTGTGCGTCGCCTTGGGCAGTAACAGTGAGAGCCACGATGGGCAAGGCGCGCCAGCGGCTATTTGGATTTTCTGACTCGTCTTACCAGAATATGTGTTACTGTCTCTGCCGGAAATGAGGGCAATAGCAGCAGGCATTTCTACGGTAATATAAGGCAATCTCCTTATCGTTCGGAAGTGGAGCTGCGCATAGACAGTCAGGACAGTCGATTTGCCGCCGAAATCTGGCCCTATGCTCCCGCCCGCCTCTCCATTGGAATAACTTCGCACAGCGGCGAAGCCACACCCTTAATCTACCCAAGAATCAATACTTGCGAAAAGTTAAACTTTGTATTTAATCAGGGAACCGTTTGGGTAAGCAATATCAGTTTTGAAGAAGAGACGGGAGAACAATTAATATTGCTACGCTTCGAGAATCCAGTCTCAGGCGTCTGGCGTCTTAATCTCACCAATATGGAAAATGAGCCCTTTTCTTTTCATTCATGGCTGCCGGCCGGCAATATGATTTCAAACGAGACCTACTTCCTTCAGTCGAACCCCGATACTACCATACTCTCTCCCGGCAACTCCATACATTGTCTGACGATGACTGCGTATAACCAGGACAACGACAGCGTATTAATCGATTCCAGTAGGGGATATAGCCGTAACGGCAATCTTAAACCGACTCTTGCCGCCCCCGGTTACGAGCTTACCTGTGCGCTCCCGAACAACAACTACGGTACACTGACCGGTACCGGTGCATCGACTGCCCATACGGCAGGCATCATCGCTCTTCTTTTAGAATGGGCCGTATCGAGAGGGAATTATACATCTATTACAGGTGTAGACATCAATCAGCTGTTAATCAGAGCCGCAACACGAAGCTCCGGTACCGTTTATCCCAACAATATCTGGGGATATGGGCAGATTAATATAAACAAGGTCTTTGAGCAGCTCGCATTTCTTTAACTATTAATAGCAAAAAACTCAGTTGATTGTCTCAACTGAGTTTTTAACCAGGGCTACAAGGATTCGAACCTTGAGATGACGGAGTCAGAGTCCGTTGCCTTACCGTTTGGCGATAGCCCTATTTTCGTTTGTCAGTGCGTTGTTTACACGCTACATTTTGGTATTATACACGAATCATTTTCATATTGCAAGTCCTAGTTTTAATTTTTTTAGGTATTTTATAAATTTTATAAATAACTGACCTTAGAAGACAGAAGCATCATTCTAACCGGCATTACAATATACATAAAAGGGAAAAGATAAGGTTGTTTAAACCTTATCTTCTCAAAAATCAAATATTTATTCCGGAGTATCCGGGTTTTATACCTCAAACATCAGATCCGCATAAGTAGGGAACGGCCATACCTCTTTGTCTACGAGCATCTCCAGCTCATCTGCAGGCTTTCTCAGCGCATTCATAGCCTTAACTACCTTGTCTTTATAGAAAAATGCCTGTTCCTTTCCTTCCGGCATTTCACTGGCCTGTTTTTCTACTTCTTCGAGTTCTTTGAGAGCCGCCTTCATCTCAACCAGCCTGCTCGATATGCTGCCCAGCAATTCTGCCTGAACAGAAGCGTCCGCACCTGCTTCCTTCACAGCAATTACAGTATCTGCGAGAGATTTTGAATATTTCATAACTGCGGGAATAATCTGCTTGGAAGCCATACCGATCATCGTAAGAGCCTCAATATTAATTGTCTTCGCATATGTTTCATAGAGAACTTCTTCTCTGGATTCCAGTTCTGCCTTCGTAAAGATACCGAATTTCTCAAATAACTTCACTGACTTATCCGTTGTCAGGGTTTCCACTGCTTCCACCATACTCTTAATGTTAGGAAGTCCTCTTCTTTCTGCTTCTTCTACCCATGCATCGGAATATCCGTCTCCGTTAAAAATAATTCTCTGATGCTTTGTCATGTATTCTTTTATTAAATCATGTACAGCCAAATCGAAATCGTCCGCTTTTTCCAGTATATCCGCCGCTTCGCAGAATACTTCGGCTACAATTGCATTGAGAGTCGTATTAGGACTCGCTAAGGAATCAGAGGATCCTACCATACGGAATTCAAACTTATTGCCCGTAAATGCGAAGGGTGATGTTCTGTTTCTGTCAGTAGCGTCCTTTACAAGATCAGGCAATGAGGATACGCCGGTCTTCAATACTCCGCCTTCTTTGCAGGTTTCGGCAATACCGGTTTCCACAAGCTGCTTTACCACGTCTTCTAATTGTTCTCCGAGGAAGATGGAAATAATCGCCGGAGGCGCCTCGTTTGCTCCCAGCCTATGATCATTCCCCACATCCGATGCACTCTGGCGAAGCAAATCGCCGTGTATGTCCACAGCCCTCATAACGCAGGCAAGTACGAGTAAAAATTGGATATTTTCATTGGGCGTATCGCCGGGATCTAACAAGTTCACGCCATTATCCGTTCCGAGTGACCAGTTATTGTGCTTACCCGAACCATTAACCCCTGCAAACGGTTTCTCGTGAAGCAGGCACCTCAGGTCGTGATGGATAGCTACTCGTTTCATTGTCTCCATAACGATCTGGTTGTGGTCTACAGCTATGTTGGCAGTTTCGTATACGGGTGCCAACTCGTGCTGTGCAGGAGCGACTTCATTGTGCTGTGTCTTAGCCGTTACGCCAAGCTTCCAAAGTTCCTCGTTCAAATCTTTCATGTATGCGCCTATGCGCTCTCTGATTACGCCGAAATAGTGATCCTCCATTTCCTGTCCCTTAGGAGCCGGTGCACCGAATAAAGTACGTCCTGCAAAAATAAGATCAGGCCTCTGCAAATATTTATCTTTATCAACAAGAAAATATTCCTGTTCTGCTCCTACGCTCGCCATTACTTTTGTTGCCTGCGTATTGCCAAAGAGTCTGACAATACGAAGCGCCTGCTCGCTGACCGCTTCCATAGATCTCAGAAGAGGTGTTTTTTTATCCAGAGCCTCTCCCTTATAGGAACAAAATGCCGTAGGAATACAAAGAATTACTCCCGTTCCCGCTTCTTTCAAAAATGCGGGAGATGTTATATCCCATGCCGTATAGCCCCTCGCCTCAAATGTCGAACGGAGTCCTCCTGAAGGGAAAGAAGATGCATCCGGCTCTCCTTTAATAAGCTCTTTACCGGAAAACTCCATAAGCATTCTGCCTTCTTCATCCGGATGAGTTACAAAAGAATCATGTTTTTCAGCAGTAATGCCGGTCAACGGCTGGAACCAGTGTGTATAATGTGTTGCACCGTTTTCTATCGCCCAGTCTTTCATCGCCTTTGCAACGACATCTGCGGCTTCAAGAGATAATTCCCCCCCCTGTTCCATGACCCGTTTTACTTCCTTAAACACATTTTTTGGTAAACGTTCTTTCATTTTACCGAGAGTAAATACATTTTTTGCAAAAATCTTTTCCACATTAAAAACTTCGCCCATCTTTTTGCTCCCTTTCATTTTAATATACTTTACATATGAATATCTGCGATATGGCAAGCACTCCATATGACATAAAAAAAATGTCCCAAAAAAAACCTTTGGAACATCTTCGTTCAAGATACCTTATACCTGAAGGTTGCCCTTCGTTTTCTTTAAGATACTCTATCGTATGCAAAATTGCAACCCCTTATTTTCAATTTCATTAAATATTGTAAAAAACAAGTCGTTTTCCGTCGGTTTGCTGTTCACATTGTACAATAGCTTCCTATTGCAGTCAATCTCTTTTTCCTCTATATAAATATATGCAAATCAGTCTTCCTTGGATGCCTCCAGCCTAAGAATATCGCTCTTTGCTGCTTTCTCTGTAAGTTCCACATATAGAATCTGCTTCGGATGAGGGGCACTTTCCACCTTCTCCCCTTCTTCTGTGGTCATCGACAGCACCGTGACAGGCACATTCGTTCCATCCGGCTTCATAATCTCAATTTTATCCCCTACGCAGAATTTGTTACGTTGCTCGATGCGCGCACGTCCTTTTTCATCCACTTCATCCACGATCCCCAGATATATATATTCATTCACATACGTATTGGAATCATAAATCTGAGTGTTTTCATCCGGCTTTCCAAAGTAAAATCCCGTGGTGAACTGCCTGTACGTGCATTTGGCAATCTCTGCTTTATACCATTCCATATTTGCATGATACTTTTCTTCCGATTCCAGATAATCATCGATTGCTTTTCTGTAGGTTCTCGCTACCGTCGCCACATAAAGCGCAGTTTTCATTCTTCCCTCTATCTTGAAGCTGTCGATGCCCGCCTCAATCATCTCGGGAATATGTTCAATCATACACAAGTCCTTGGAATTAAAGATATAGGTTCCTCTTTCATTTTCATATACAGGCATATATTCTCCGGGTCTTTTTTCCTCCACTACCGCATATTTCCAACGACATGGATGGGTACAAGCCCCTCTGTTAGCGTCCCTGCCTGTGAAATAACTGCTGAGCAGGCATCTGCCGGAGTAGGAAATGCACATTGCTCCATGTATGAAGCTTTCTATTTCCAACTCTGCCGGCACTTCTTTTCTAATCTCTTTTATCTCTGCCAGAGAGAGTTCCCGCGCCGAAACAACTCTTTTCGCCCCCTGTGCATACCAGTATTTAAAGGTCTCATAATTTGTGTTATTGGCCTGGGTAGAAACATGAATATCTATTTCCGGACAAATTTCTCTAGCCATCATAAAAATACCCGGATCCGCTATAATGAGGGCATCCGGTTTTATATTTTTTAATTCATGAAAGTATTCCCTTACTCCGGGCAAGTCTTCATTGTGTGCTAATATATTCGCCGTAACATGAACTCTCACTCCATGTTCATGGGCAAACCGAATCCCTTCCGTCATGTCTTCCACGCTGAAGTTCTTCGCTTTAGCTCGAAGCCCAAACGACTCTCCACCTATATACACGGCATCTGCGCCGAACATAACAGCTGTTTTCAGCACTTCCAGACTTCCCGCCGGAATCAAAAGTTCTGGTTTTTTCATCTTAATTGCATCTCCTTATTATAATTTCACGCTTACGGTAGCTCCGTCCCCTACTTGCAAAATTGCCGTTTCCAGCTGTTCATTATGTTTCAGCTCGTAGAGGTATTCCCTCATTCTGGAATGAATCGTCCTGTCGCGCCTCGTTACGGCAAAGCGAGACTCGATGACGTCTCCGTCCTGCAGTACGTTATCCGATACGAGCAATCCGCCTTTTCTCAAAAGCCTCAATATATCCGGCAGAAAATTGATATATTGTCCCTTTGCAGCATCCATAAAAATAAAATCATAGGTTCCCTGTAGTTCTTTTAAGATTTCCGCCGCATCTCCTTCCAGTAAAGTAATAGAAGCTTCTTTCCCTGCCTTGCGAAAATTTTCCTTAGCTATGGGAATTCTTTTCTCATATTTTTCTATTGTCGTTATCTTGCAGCCTTCCGGCGCGTATTCGCTCATAAGAAGTGCAGAAAAACCGATTGCCGTTCCCACCTCCAGGATGCTTTCCGGCCTGCCGACTGCCAAAAGCAGCCGCAGCAGGCTCTGCATCTGCGTGCGAATTACCGGCACATTCGTCCTTCTGCACTCATCTTCTATTTCATTCAGCAATTCCGTATTTCCCCGATCAAAGGAATTAATAAAGGCACTGACTCTTTCATCCGTAATCATTTCTGCATTTACTCCATACCCGTGTCTTGTGCGTCTTCCGCCTCGCCGGAGTCTTCTTCCGTACCGGCCTCCTCTGATGTATTTAAGCCATCTTCCGCTCCCTGGGATTCTTCATCTGCCTCACCTTCCGCATCTTGTGTAGCCATAATCGCCATCATCTCTTTGGTCGTCATGTCGCTGCTTAGTTCATAGATACCCGGCTTCAATTTGCCGTGGTATTCGGAAAGCAGTTCCTGCACATAGAACAGATTCGCATCGTTAATCAATCCCTTTTCTTCCAATACCTCTCCTATATCCTTAGTGGACGCTTCCCCCGTAATGGCTATACTGATGACTTTTGCGTTTCCTTCTTCGGCTACCGGCTTTTCGCTAAATATACGGTATCCGAAATTATAAGCTTCCGTTGCATATTTATAAGTGAACATGACCACCACTATTATAATGACGATTTTCAAAACCGTATCGAATACGGTTCCTATCAAATGTTTGGTATTCATTTCTATAACCATGCTCCTTTCAAACATCTCCTCGCAAACTTATTGGAAATCCAATTCCTTTACTATCAGCTCGGTAGCCTCCTGCATCATCCTGCAGAATGAAGTTTCCGCAGCCAAGAAATCCGATACAAGCGGAATCTCTCTTAAGCTTTCGTATTCTTTGTCCAATTCTTCCATACACTCCAGAAGGTTTTCTCCCTCTTCCGCATTCTGGAAGTTAAAATTCTTTCGTCTGAACTCATTCACTTTCGAATACAATTCCGGCTGCATTTTTATCTTATTAAGCTGCATAACATATTCACAGTATTCCGCCGACTTTCTGACTGCACTTACGAACTTCATAGACGCATCGCGCATACTGATATCTGTCATCCTCGTCCTCCTATAGTCAGTGCGCATCATACTTCC
The DNA here is from genome assembly GCA_012520655.1 of Clostridiales bacterium. Classification (GTDB taxonomy): domain Bacteria; phylum Bacillota; class Clostridia; order Lachnospirales; family Lachnospiraceae; genus Kineothrix. The sequence continues at coordinate 57,888 of JAAYNW010000033.1, forward strand.
ATAATAATAGGAAGAATCATTGGTCTGCGCTTTGTCTTTTTCCAGACGTAGTCGCTAAGGGAGTCTTTGATACTCGTCTTAATCTTTCCCCAATCGCCGACACCTCTGTCCAGGCAATTATGAACCGCTTCATCCACTACGTATCTTGCCTCTTCCATCAGCTGATCCGACTCTCTTACATATACGAATCCCCTTGAAACAATATCCGGTCCGGATACGAGTTGATCCGTATACTGATCCAATGCGAGAACAACAATAAGAATACCATCTTCTGCAAGGTGTTGTCTATCCCTCAGTACAATATTTCCTACGTCGCCCACGCCGAGTCCGTCTACCAGAACTTCTCCCACAGGAACTTTTCCGGTTACCTTCGCCTCTTCCTTGTCTATCTCCAACACATCTCCCGAATTCAAAATAAAGATATTTTCCTTCGCTATGCCCAGTTCATTCGCAATCTTAGCCTGCGCCATCAGATGCTTATATTCACCGTGCACAGGGATTGCATATTTAGGACGTACCAACGTATAAATCAATTTAATTTCTTCCCGGCAGGCGTGTCCGGATACATGGACATCCTGAAAAATCACATCGGCACCCTTTATCAGAAGTTCGTTGATAACATTCGTAACCGCTTTCTCATTCCCCGGAATCGGGTTAGAGGAAAAAATAACCGTGTCGCCGGGTCCTATCGATATTTTTCTATGGACATCGCTGGCCATGCGGCTGAGTGCCGCCATACTTTCCCCCTGGCTTCCCGTAGTAATAATCACAGTCTTTTCATTCGGGTAATTCTTTAATTGCTCAATATCAATTAAGGTCTTATCCGGTATATCCAGATAGCCCAGATTGGTTGCCGTTTCTATGATATTTACCATACTGCGGCCTTCTACCACAACTTTTCTTCCAAACTTATTGGCCGAATTGATAATCTGCTGTACGCGGTCCACATTGGATGCAAAGGTAGCCACAATAATTCTCGTGTCTTTGTGCTCGGTAAAAATCGTATCAAACGTTTTTCCGACTGTTTTTTCGGACTGGGTAAAGCCGGGTCGTTCCGCATTGGTACTGTCACACATAAGCGCCAGAACGCCTTTTTTTCCAATCTCTGCAAATCTCTGCAAATCGATGGCATCTCCGAACACCGGTGTATAATCCACCTTAAAATCTCCGGTATGCACTACGATTCCTGCCGGAGAATAGATAGCAAGTGCAGCGGCATCTACAATGCTATGGTTCGTTTTAATAAATTCGATACGGAACTGTCCTAAGTTGATGGATTGACCAAATTTAACGACTTTTCTTTTGGTGTTTCCGTTAAGGTTATGTTCCTTTAATTTGTTTTCTATGATTCCCATGGTCAGCTTCGTCGCATAAATAGGTACATTTATGTCGCGCAGCACATAAGGCAGTGCACCTATATGATCTTCATGCCCGTGAGTGATCATAAAGCCTTTTACTTTGCTGATGTTATCCTTCAAATAAGTGGTATCCGGTATTACCAAATCAATTCCCAGCATGTCATCATCCGGGAACGAGAGGCCACAGTCCACCACAATAATACTGTCTTCATACTCGAAGGCAGTAATGTTCATTCCAATCTGTTCCAAACCTCCTAACGGAATTATCTTAAGCTTGGAAACATTCTCATTTTCACTTTTTTTCAATCAGTTCTTCCTCCACATTCTGCACAGCACCCGTAGAGCTTCACTTCATGATCTACCACTCGGAATCCGGTCGTCTTTGTGATTTTCTCTTCCAACTCCTCAAGCAAGTCGTCCTCAAAGGAATTAATTTTACCACAATTTATGCAAATCAAATGATGGTGATGGTGTTTTGCCGTACCCATTCCCACATTTCCGATTTCATAACGAACAAAACCGTCGTCCAAATTGATGCGATCAATCAAATGTAATTCTAAAAGTATCTGTATCGTTCTATAAACAGTAGCAAGCCCTATCTCCAGATAGTCTGCTTTTACCATTTCGTAAATTTCCTCCGCAGTCAGATGTTTGTCCGGACATGCAGCGAGAGCTTCCAGTACAAGAAGCCTTTGCGTGGTTACTTTTAAACCTTTATCTTTCAGCAATTGCTTAAACTGCTCTCTGTTCACTGCCATTTACTATCATCCCTTTTACACTTACAATCTGCCTTCGGTAAGCCTTTCCTTATTTAATCTCAGGAAAGTTCAATATCCTCCAGTATATTTTTAAAGACCTCCGCAACAGCGTCAAGTTCTGCTTCATCCTCCACGATTTCATAAATCGCGTCAGACTCTTCCGGTGCTGAGATGTCTTTCAAAATCATTGCCTCTCCGTCTCCTTCTTCCTGTTCTGTTACAAGAATGTACTGGCACCCCCCTAATTTTGTCTGCTCCAGCACATAAAGTTCAACCGGCTCCTCATTCTCCGGTCTAAAGATTATCTTATCCACAAATTGTTCTCCTCGTTCTTACGGTAATCCAAATACCCTTGTAAAATGAAACATGCAGCAATCCTATCCACATGTTCTTTCCTGTGTTCCCGCCGTATTCCTGCCTCCATCATAGCTTTGTCAGCCGCAACGGTCGTGAGCCTCTCATCCCACAGTTTCACAGGAAGTCCGGTTCTTCGTTCCAGTTTTTCTTTAAAATCTATGGTAAGTTCAGCCCGTGCGCCCAAGGTATCGTTCATATTCTTGGGCAGTCCGAGTACGATTTCTTTCACTTTGTATTCTACAATAAGCTCTTCTAAACGAGCCAAAGTCTTCCGTAATTTATTCTCTTCTTTTCTCTCTATGATTTCAATGCCCTGAGCAGTGAGAAGCAGCGAATCGCTAATTGCCACTCCTACCGTTTTTGACCCGAAATCCAAGCCCATGATACGCATGGATTCACCCTTATATCCTTCCATAAATGTCCTTTAATCATTTTTCCAACGCTTCGCCTCAATATATTTCGTAAGCAGTTCTTCTACCAATTCGTCTCTTTCCACTTTCATGATAAGGCTTCTCGCACTTTTATGGCTTGTAATATATGTGGGGTCTCCGGACATAATATACCCTACAATCTGATTTACCGGATTATATCCTTTTTCCGTCAATGCTTCATATACTGTGGCCAGGACGACCTCTACTCCTGTCTCCGGCTCAGTTTCCACACTAAAAAATTGTGTATTTCCAAAATCCTGCATATAATCACGCCCTTATCTATCGTTGACAGTTAACTCTTCTAACCAACATATTACCTTATTCCCCCAGAAAATTCAATCAATTTACACTAATTTAATGATTGACCAATTAATTTATCGGCTGTTTTTTTCACTTCCTTACTCCATAAGCAATAGATCTTCCTGCAAAAAACCTACGGCCTTTCCTTTTACCAATTGATTGGACAAGGAACCGTCTGCCGGCTTTGCCACTTTTACATATTGCTTGGTATGCCCTGTCTGATAACGTTTCCCTTCTATCATTTTTTCTTCTTCAAACAGTACTTCTACCTCTTTTCCTATGTAACGGGCCCTATACTCTCTTGAATATTCTTTCTCCATAGAGAGCAGGATGTTACTTCTTTCCGTTTTCTTATCGTCGGATACCTGATGATCCATTTGCGCTGCACGAGTGCCTTTCCTCTTGGAATATTTGAAAATATGCATTTCATAAAGCTTTATTTTCTCGAGATATTTCTCGGTAACAGCAAACTCCTCCTGTGTTTCTCCCGGGAAGCCGACAATAACGTCCGTCGTAATGGCCGGGTTATCAAATATATTCCGTAAAAGTTCCACTTTTTCGTAGTATTCCCCGGAGGTGTATTTTCTATTCATCCTTTTCAATGTTTCATCGCAGCCGCTCTGCAAGGATAAATGAAAATGGGGGCAAAATTTCGGAAGTCTTTTCAGCTCCGATGCGAATTCCTCGGTAATTATTCCGGGCTCCAGCGAGCCTAATCGAATCCGCTCAATTCCCTCGACCTCATGAATAGCCTTTATAAGAGAAAGCAATGCCGGACCGCCAAAATCCACGCCGTAGGAACTGATATGGATTCCCGTCAATACTACTTCTTTATAGCCTTTCACGGCAAGTCCTCTGATTTCTTCAAGAACATCCTTCTCGTTTCTACTTCTTACCCTGCCTCTCGCATAAGGTATGATGCAGTAAGAGCAGAATTGATTACATCCATCCTGAATCTTTATATAGGCGCGTGTGTTCCCCGAGGTCTCCCTAAGCCGCATGCTCTCAAATTCTCTTGTATTTCCTATATCTATTATCGTCGTATCGTCAAGAGTCTTAGCATTCCACGCTTGCTCAGAAGTATTAGCATTCGTTTTTTCGTTTGTTTTCTCATATCTTTCTTCCAGGTATTTTTCCAAAATGGCAACGAGCTCTTTTTTCTTATTATTTCCAATCGCCAGGTCCACACCTGCGTCTTTTATCACGTCTTCTTTGCCTGTCTGCACATAACAACCCGCAGCGACGACCACTGCATCGGGATTCAATTTGCGCGCTTTATGAAGCATCTGCCTGCTTTTTCTATCCGCTATATTGGTAACTGTACACGTATTTACGATATAAATATCTGCCCATTCATCAAATGGTACAATTTTATATCCTTTTTCTTGTAACATTTGTTGCATTACGTCCATTTCATATCCGTTGACCTTGCAGCCCAGGTTATGTAATGCTACACTTTTCATATTATTCCTCACTTTTTTTGTATTGTTTTAGCATTGACTTTTACCGGCCCACCCATTAGTATTATAGAAAGAAGGTATGAAAACATCAAGGAGGTAGAAACCGATGAAAACAGTTCAGATTTCTTTAAATTCTATTGATAAGGTAAAATCTTTTGTAAATGATATCACAAAATTCGATTATGATTTTGATTTAGTATCCGGCAGATATGTTATTGACGCGAAGTCCATTATGGGCATCTTCAGCTTGGATTTATCAAAGCCGATCGACTTGAATATCTATGCGGAAGACAACGTGGAAGAAGTACTTAACACATTGAAGCCTTATATGATTTAATTTTTGCTTTACATCGATATTAAGGAAGAGCATTCGGATAACTTATCCGAATGCTTTTTTGTGTAATAGGACATTGCATGCTATTACATAACCTCTATTTATTGATTATTGATGCACAATAATCAGTTCATCGTTCTTGAGTGCCGTTTCCACTAAATCTTCAATCTTTTCTTCCAGATTCTGTTCGCTCCTTCTTATGATATTCAAATTCGGTTTCGTCACCGGATGCTTTGCCACAAAAATCGTGCAGCAGTCCTCATAAGGAAGTATGGAAGTTTCATACGTATTAATTTTCTCGGAAACTTCTACAATTTCCATCTTATCGAATCCTATAAGCGGCCGATACACCGGCATCGTGCACACTTCATTAGTAGCCGCAAGACTCTGCATAGTCTGGGAAGCGACTTGACCGATGCTCTCTCCCGTAATCAGCCCGAGGCACTCCGTTTCCTTCGCGATTCTCTCCGCAATGCGCATCATATAGCGGCGCATGATAATCGTCAGCTCATCGTGAGGACATTTCTCATAAATGTATAATTGAATATCCGTGAAATTGATAACATGCAGATAAATGGGGCCCGTGTAACGCGAAATCTGCCTGGCCAGATCCACCACCTTCTGCTTCGCTCTTTCGCTCGTATACGGAGGCGCATGAAAATATACAGCGTCGATCTTCACTCCGCGTTTTGCAATCATATATCCCGCTACGGGAGAGTCGATGCCGCCCGATAAAAGGAGCATTGCCTTTCCGCCCGTGCCTACGGGCATTCCGCCGGGTCCGGGAATCGTCTCGGAATAAATATAGATTTTTTCTCTGATTTCAATATTCAGCATAATATCAGGTTTATGCACATCTACACGCATTTCAGGGTAGCTGTCCAAAATAACGCCGCCCATTTCGCTGTTAATTTCCATGGATGTTAAAGGGTAATTTTTCCTTGCCCGTCTGGCATTCACCTTGAATGTCTTATTTTTTTCAGGATATACTTCGCCGATATATTTGACTACATCTTTTCCAAGCTTCTCAAAGCCCTCGTCTTCCACATAAACGACCGGACAGATACCGGAAATTCCAAAGACAGTTTTAAGGTTGTCCACCGTTTCATCGAAATCGAACTCTGATAATGCCTCCACATAAATCCTACCCTGTGTACGGTATACCTTGAATTCGCCTTCACACCTCTTTACCGCATACTTTATCTGCTGAACAAGGGCATCCTCAAAAATATAGCGATTTTTACCTTTTACGCCAATCTCTGCATACTTTATCAAAAAGGCTGTAAACATATTTTATCCTCCTACCCGCGGCATAAAACCGCGGGACTCTATCTGCAATATTAATGTCTCGTATATTTGCGAAGCATCGGTATAATATCATACATCGCTTGTAAAGTATAATCGATTTCATCCGCAGTTGTAAAGACCGAAAAACTGAACCGTATCGTGGATTCCATCAAATCCTTTTCCACTCCGATTGCTTTCAGCGTTGCTGACGGCTGCGGTTTACGGGCCGCACATGCGCTTCCCGCCGATACATAGATTCCTTTATCTTCCAAAGCATGCAGCAATACCTCGCTTCTGATTCCTCTTACCGATACACTGACTACGTGAGGCGCACTATTTTTTCCTGTCAACCCGTTTATGCTTACATTCTCTATTTTCGTGACGCCATCAATAAATTTCTGCTTTAAGCTATACAGCTTATTCACTTCCTCTTCCAGATTGACATAAATCATTTCCGCCGCTTTTGCCAAACCTGCAATTCCCGGTACATTTTCCGTTCCTGAGCGCATACCGTTTTGCTGTCCGCCTCCGAAAATAATCGGCTTTACTTTGACGTTCTCATGAATATACAAAAATCCGACCCCTTTCGGACCGTGAATTTTATGTCCGCTGCCAGAAAGCATATCGATATTCATCTTCTTAGGATAAATACGGAACTTGCCGAACCCCTGTACCGCATCCACATGAAACAGAGTGTTGGGATTCATCTTCTTAATGAGCGCTCCCGCCTCCTCTATCGGCTGCAACGAGCCAATTTCATTATTCGTGTGCATAATCGAAACGAGTATCGTATCTCTCGTCATCGCTTTACGCAAGTCCTCCAGCCTTATAATGCCATTTTGATCCACAGGAAGATAGGTCACATGGAATCCCTGTTCTTCCAAATGTTTCATCGCCTGCAAGATGCCGGGATGCTCAATCGCAGTCGTTATCAAGCGTCTTCCCATCCTATGATTGGCCAGAGCACCGCCGATAAGGGCGATATTGTCGGATTCCGTTCCTCCTGAAGTAAAATAAATCTCTTTTTCATTTACCTTCAATGTCTTGGCAATCGTTTCTTTGGCATACCGGATATAAGTTTCTGCCTGTACTCCCTTTAAATGCAGACTGGACGGGTTTCCATAATCCCCACACATTATCTGTGTCATCAAGGCCGCCACGTCGTCAAAACATCTTGTCGTAGCCGAATTATCTAAATATACTTCCATACTGTCTGCTATCTCCTATTTTCTCATGGCGGCCATCGTCCTTTATCGATTATACCGTCACGTACTATTATATGATTAAATATATATATTTAGTTCTATATTTATACTATATGCCTATTCTTCCAATTGGTACATTATCCATGCCAGTATCGTAAGCCCCGCTGTCTCCGTCCGAAGAATGCGTTTGCCCATCGTAATAGGTACAATTCCGTTATCTGTTGCCTCTTTTATCTCATTTTCTTCAAAGCCGCCCTCCGGTCCGATGAAAACAGCTATAGACTGTTCTTTTTTAAGCGAGGAAATTATATTCTTCGTTTCCTGCATTCCTTCCGCCAATTCATAGGGAATAAGACGTACCTCCATGCCGGAGGCATATCTGACAGCTTCTTGCATTGTCATAACTTCTTTTATCTGAGGAATAATTCTCCTTTTGCTCTGTTTTGCCGCAGATTCTGCGATTCCCTGCCAACGCCCCCTTTTGGCTTTGGCTTTTCTTTCATCCAGTTTCACCACAGCTCGCTTTGCAGCCACGGGAATTACCTCATACACGCCCAATTCTACCGCTTTCTGTATGATCAGCTCCATTTTATCCGCCTTGGGGAGTCCTTGAAAAAGGTATACCCTGGACGGAAGCTCCATACCATCTTCTTTTACGAAACGAAGCTTGCAAACAATCTTCTCCTCTTCTATATCTTCTATCCCGCAGCGGTATTCTTTCTTATCGATGCCGTTGCTGACCGAAATCTCTTCTCCGATTTTCATTCGAAGAACATTTTTAATATGGTTTACATCGTTTCCTGTTATCGTTATCGTATTGCCCTGTATCTGCGCTGGTTCTACAAAAAAATTGTACATATCTACAGCCATGCCTTTCGTATTCTTATATTCTTATTCCGGCTTCCTTGCAGTTACCGATACCCATTCTCCCTGATAAGTAACCTCCAGAACATCGAATCCCGCCGCATTTATCGCTTCCGTTACCGCCTTTTCCTTATCATCTATAATACCCGAAGTAATATAGATTCCGCCCGGCATAAGCTGATTTATAATGACAGGTGTAAGTGGTATGAGCACATCCGCAAGAATATTCGCAACTACGATATCATAGCACTCATGGCCGACCTTGTCCTGCACTTCTTTTTCCGTAATAATGTTACCGATCATCACCTCGAATTTATCCGGAGTAATGCGGTTTGATCGCATATTTTCCCGCGTCGCGTCTATCGCGCACGGATCCAGATCCGTTCCCACCGCTGCCTTCGCGCCGAACATAAGTGATAATATAGCGAGAATGCCGCTTCCCGTCCCTACATCCAGAAGCTTCGTCTCGGGCGTAATATATTTTCTAAGCTGGCGGATGCAGAGCTGAGTTGTCTCGTGCATGCCGGTTCCGAATGCCGTTCCCGGATCTATATGGAGAATCAGCTTATCTTCGTCCTCCTCCTTTACCTCTTCCCATGACGGAATGACGAGCACATCGTCGATATAAAACTGGTGAAAATATTGTTTCCAGTTATTGATCCAGTCGATATCCTCTGTTCTGTCTACCGATACCACACCCTCGCCGATATCCATGAACATGCGCAAATCCTCCAGCTCTCTTTTCACTGCCTGAAGAATCTCCTCCGCCGTCGTATCTTCTCCGTTAAATTTCACGGTTCCGTCTTCATTTTCCTCCACAAAAAAGCTTAAATATGCTATGCCGTCATCATCCTGAACCTCCGGCAGTATATCTACAAACATCTGCTCCTTCTCGGCCGCCGTAAGCGGAACCTTATCCTCTATCTGAGCACCTTCCAGCCCGATGTCATACAAAGTGCTTATAATAATATCTTCCGCTTCCGTCAATGTCTTAATTCTGAATTTCATCCATCTCATTTCTTTGTTATCCTTACCTTTCCGCAATCTTTTCTATATTAAAATGATACATTATCCGCTGTCAAAATCAGCATATTAATTTATTATTTTTCTAATTTTATTATTTCTTAGCTATCATACCATCTTTTTTTATTTTTATAAAGGTATTAACCGACCTTATCGCCAATAGATGCCAATAATTTACAAAAAACTTAACTTTTCTGCGATAGACAAGTATCGGTACGTTATTATATAATATCGGTGTAGACTATCATTTTTTACATATTTTCATATTTTATATACGATATGAGTATTCAAGGATTAAAAGGAATAACGCAAATGAAAAAAAAACACAGATATTTATTTTACGTTCTTTTATTATGTTTTCCTCTTGTTCTTACGGCATGCGGTAAGAATAAAGCGGACGAACTGCCTTTAGGCGAAGTGAATGAAGCGCCGGAAGAACCGGAAGAAGATACTGCGCAAGTAACGGAAGAAATCTTAGAAGAGCCGGAAGAGGAAGGGCTTCCTGTCATTGAAGACAGAGAAGTGGTAGACGGTAAAATACAAAGCTATCTTACCGGAGAATGGATCGGAGAGGAAATTGCAACCAGACGCCCTTTGGCTGTCATGATTCCTAATAACGCTCAGGCAATGCCTCAATATGGCCTTACAAAAGCGGGGATTATTTATGAAGCGCCCGTAGAGGGAAGAATCACAAGATTAATGGCGATTTTTGAAGATTACGATGAACTGGATCACATCGGACCCATTCGAAGCAGCCGCGATTACTTTATTTATGTTGCTATGGGATACGAAGGCATCTATTGTAACTGGGGTCTCGCCAGACCGTATGTGGAGGAACTCATCAACAGAGATACCGTTCAGAATATAAGTGCAGCCGTTGAAGGTATTTACAACCCTTCCGATGAGGCTTTCGGGAGAATCTCAAGGCCAGGTTATGCTACCGAATTCACAGGATACTTGTTCATAGACGGTTTGAATGACGCCATTGAACGCCATGAATATGAAACGGAATACGACGATAAGCATGTCCCTCAGTTTACCTTTGTGGCTGACGATTATCGGGCCGAATACGAAGAAAACGAGGATGCCGTTCTCATATATCCCGGCGGAAAAGAGAGCAATTCCGGCGGATACGGCGCATACAATCCTTACTTCGAATATAATGCCGCAGATAAGCTCTATTACCGCTTTCAGGACGGCAAGAAGCAAATTGACGAATACAATAGCGAGCAGCTTGCTGTATCCAATGTAGTATTTCAATATTGCCACGGAGAAGTACGTGATGCCAAGGATTATCTTGCCTTCGGTGTGCACGGCGAAGGCAAGGCTCTCGTCTTTACGAACGGGAAGGTAATCGAAGGAACGTGGAAGCGTTACGACGGTGACGCTACTCCTGCCAAGTTCTATGATAAAGACGATAATGAAATAATATTTAATCAAGGGAAAACCTGGATATGCAATATCTGGGATGAATACGGGGAATTTGCGAAATACGAATAACCATAGCATGTTACAAACAGGCGGATGTATGGAATAACCAACATCCGCCTGTCTTTCTATTTTTTCTCTGTTTTATTAATATTTTTATCTGTTTACTGTTTTTACTTCCAGAACTTCTTTTTCTTTTCTTTGACTTCTTCCTGCTCCGAAGTCGTACCATGCGTAGCGCGCAGTGTGTTCCCGGTCTCCGCATCGAACTGCCTTAAAAGCTCTTTCGCTTCATTCGAAAGCTTGTCGGGCACTTGGATCACCAAGGTTACATAATGATCTCCCCGTACTTCTTTGTTGCGAAGCGAAGGCACACCCTTACCCTTCAAGCGTACTTTTGTATCGGTCTGTGTTCCCGCCTTAACTTCATAAATCACTTTTCCGTCCACAGTATCGATAATTATTTCACCGCCCAACGCCGCGGCGGCAAAGGATACCGGTACGGTAGAATATATATTGTAATCCTGTCTCTGGAATATGGGATGCCTTCCGACTACAACTTCGGCAAGAAGGTCCCCTCTCGGTCCGCCGTTCACTCCCGGCTCGCCTTTATCTCTGATACGGACGCTCTGACCGTTATCAATACCGGCAGGAATGGATATCTTAATTTTCTTTCTATTGGCAATATAACCGCTTCCGTGGCAATCGGAACATTTCTCTCGAATTACTTTACCGGTTCCGTTACAATCCGGACACGTTTGTACATTTCTTACCGTTCCGAAGAAAGATTGCTGTGTAAATACTACCTGACCTTTGCCACCGCACTTCGGGCAAGTTTCCGGGCTGGTTCCCGGCTTCGCGCCGCTACCGTGGCAAGTGGTACACTCATCCTTGAGAGTAAGTTCTATCTCCTTTTCCACGCCAAATACTGCTTCTTCAAAAGTAATCCGCACACTGGTACGAATATTCGCCCCTTTCATCGGTCCGTTATTTGCCCTGCCGCTACGGCGGCCACCGAAGAAATCTCCGAAAATATCTCCGAAAATATCTCCGAAATCTGCACTGTTAAAATCAAAGCCGCCAAAGCCGCCTGCCCCTCCCTCGAATGCAGCGTGGCCGTATTGATCATATTGACGTTTCTTCTCCGGGTCGCTAAGTACGGCATATGCCTCCGAAGCCTCTTTAAATTTCTTTTCTGCCTCTTTATCACCCGGGTTCATATCGGGATGATACTTCTTAGCCAGAACTCGATATGCTTTTTTAATTGCAGCTTCATCTGCATTTTTATCTACTCCGAGAACTTCGTAGTAGTCTCGTTTTTGCTCTGCCATAACTAACTCCTCTTTATCACTTCAAAGATTTCACTTATAAAAAAAATATAAATCAATATCATAAGACATATCGTTCTAAGTATATAACAATTTCATCTTTATTGCACTTAATATATATATAATAAAATATTAAATTTTTAGTAATTTAATATTAGTATATATTGCATGAAAATATGTTGCTTTAAGTATATATTAGTTTTAAGCACGATATGAAGTTCCTCTTATTAGAGGATTCCCTCTTATAAGGAGAACTTCATACCTTTATCTGGCTATTATGACCAGCAATACTGCTTATATAAGATTTATACTTCGCGGTAATCTCCGTCTACCACATCGTCAGCCGGCGCGGAATCCGCGTTCATATTCATGTCAGGACCCGCTGCTCCCTGTGTCTGCTCGTATACTTTTGCAAAGAGTGCCTGCGCATCTGTCATCAATTTTTCTTTTGCGGCCTTCATTTCATCGATGTCGTTATCGGACATTTCCTGATCTTTTGTTCTCTCCAGAATTGTCTTGAGCGCTTGCAAATCAGCCTCTACTGTACTTCTTGCGGATGCATCGATCTTGTCGCCCACATCGGCTAATGCTTTTTCAGTCTGGAATACAAAAGAATCCGCTTCGTTTCTCGTGTCGATAGCTTCTTTCCTCTTTTTATCCTGCGCTTCGTATTCAGCCGCTTCTTTTATCGCTTTTTCGATATCGGAATCGGACATATTGGAACCTGCCGTAATGGTAATGTGCTGTTCTTTACCTGTGCCCAAATCTTTTGCGGATACATTTACGATACCGTTCGCATCGATGTCGAAAGTAACTTCAATCTGCGGAACACCGCGCATTGCCGGAGGAATACCATCCAGTCTGAACTGTCCGAGCGACTTATTATCTTTGGCAAACTGTCTTTCACCCTGTACTACATTGATATCTACTGCAGTCTGATTATCTGCTGCTGTTGAGAAAATCTGGCTCTTTCTTGTAGGAATCGTCGTATTTCTCTCAATCAATCTCGTTGCAACGCCACCCATTGTCTCAATGGAAAGTGAAAGCGGAGTAACATCGAGAAGAAGAATCTCTCCTGCGCCTGCATCTCCCGCAAGCTTACCGCCTTGGATAGAAGCACCCAATGCAACACACTCATCCGGGTTAAGGCTCTTATTAGGCTCCTGTCCGGTAAGTTGCTTTACCTTCTCCTGAACGGCCGGAATACGTGTGGAACCGCCGACCAAAAGCACTTTCCCGATGTCTGAATTAGTAAGCCCCGCATCTTTCATAGCATTCTGAACAGGAACCGCCGTCCTCTCTACGAGGTCGTGTGTCAACTCATCGAACTTCGCTCTTGTAAGGTTCATATCGAAATGTTTAGGACCTTCCGCAGTTGCTGTAATGAATGGAAGGTTGATATTAGTAGTCGTTGCAGAAGACAATTCTTTCTTGGCTTTTTCAGCCGCTTCTTTTAATCTTTGAAGTGCCATCTTATCGTTTGATAAGTCTACACCTTCCTGCTTTTTAAACTCAGCGAGCATCCAATCTATAATCTTCTGGTCGAAGTCGTCACCTCCAAGGCGTGTATCGCCGTTTGTAGCGAGAACTTCGATAACACCGTCACCGATTTCAATAATGGAAACGTCGAAAGTACCGCCGCCCAAGTCATATACCATTATTTTCTGTTCTTTTTCGTTATCGAGTCCATATGCAAGCGCTGCTGCCGTAGGCTCATTAATAATACGTTTTACATCAAGGCCTGCGATTTTACCCGCATCCTTTGTTGCCTGACGCTGTGCGTCATTGAAATAAGCCGGAACAGTAATAACCGCTTCCGTTACCTTTTCGCCGAGATAGCTCTCCGCATCCGCTTTTAATTTCTGAAGAATCATCGCCGAAATCTGCTGCGGTGAATATTTTTTATCATCGATCGTACATCCTTTGTCCGTACCCATCTGTCTCTTAATGGAAGAAATAGTCTTTTCCGCATTTGTCACGGCCTGACGCTTTGCAGGTTCGCCGACAAGTCTTTCTCCTGTCTTTGTAAAAGCTACCACAGACGGTGTTGTTCTTGCGCCTTCTGTATTTGCGATAACGGTAGGTTTACCGCCTTCCATAACTGCTACGCAGCTATTTGTTGTTCCTAAGTCAATACCTATAATTTTGCTCATGATTAAGCCCTCCTAAATATATTGTTCAATTTGATTTGCTTGCCATTTATTTGTTTTTGCAATTAGCTTACAACAGCTACCATGCTATGTCTTACCACTGTATCTCTGTACATATAACCCTTTAACAATTCTTGTGCAATAATTCCTGATTCATATTCTTCACTTTCCACTTGCATTACTGCATTATGATACTCCGGATCGAACTCCTGCCCTACGGCTTCTATTGGCTTTACACCCAAGCTGTCGAGCTCTGTCATAAGCTGCTTATAAATCATCTGCATACCTTCCGCAAAGGCACTTCCTTTTTCCTCCTCCGGAATAGCAGCCAGGCCTCTTTCAAAATTATCCACTACCGGAAGTATTTTCTCTATGATACTTCTGGCCCCGGTTTCAAACATCGCTGCCTTTTCCTTATCCGTCCGCTTTCTGAAATTGTCAAACTCCGCCATCTGGCGCTTCACTCTGTCTTCCAGCTCATCTACTTTTTGCTTCAGCGCATCCTGCTTTTTATCTTTCTTTTTGAAAAAGCCTTTTCCGGCTTCTTCTTCACCGCATTCCGCTGTTCCTTCCGTCTCTTCGGCTTCTGTCTCTTCCTGGTCTTCCGGCGTGATATCTTCTGGCCGGCATTCCTTATCACTTACCTCCTGTACATCCCCGCCGTCGGTTATTATTTCCTTATCCGTTACATCTTCGCCGTTATTCACATCTTGATTCTTTATATCTTTCTGTTCTGCCACTTCATTTATTCCTTTCTATCCTTTTTCTGTCTATATCTATCATCTATCTATCCTTTATAGATTTTAGCTCTTTCTATTCCTTCTTCTTATATAAATCATCTAACTGGTGCATGAGAGTCTTCAGCGTTCCGACCACTTTATCGTAATCCATGCGCTTTGGCCCGATAATACCGATGGTTCCCCTCATTCCTTCTTCCAGTTCATAAGTCGCAGTTACAACGCTGCAATCCTTCATGGACTTTACGGGTGTCTCATCTCCGATATATATCTGGATGCCGGTATTGTTGTCGTCCGCAAGTCTCTCTTCCACAAGCTCTTCAAGCAGCTTCTTTTCTTCAAATGCAGTAATCAGCTCGCTTGCTTTCTGATTATCGGCAAGCTCCGGATATTTAAAAATATTATTTGCTCCGCTCGTATATATTTCCAAATCTTCATCCGCTTTAATCGATTCCGCTATCGCATCGATGACATTTCCGATGATACTACTGTGTATACCTGCCTGCTGCTTCATCGCCGTTATCATATTCAGGTTTATTTCTTCCAATGTCAATCCATTTAAATGCGTATTGAGAAGAATGTTCAATTTTAATAAAATCTCGCTATCTAGCTTTTCTTCCACATTCAATATATTATTTTTAATTACATTGCCTTCTACGACTGTAACTACCAAGAGCTGGTGCGCGTCCACAAGAGACAATTGTATGAACTTCAACTTATTGCGATGGTACTGAGGTGCTGATATCATTGTGGCATAATTGGTATTCTGCGCCAAGACCTTCGCTACCTGTTTCAAAAGATGATCCATTTTATCTTCTTTTTCTAACAAGATACCTTTTAACTCTTCTACTTCCCGTTCCTTCTCCTCCATCATCTGGTCTACGTATAAACGGTAGCCTTTGTCAGAAGGAATTCTCCCTGCGGAAGTGTGCGGCTGGATAATATATCCTAGCTCTTCCAAATCCGCCATCTCATTTCTTATGGTAGCAGAGCTTAAGTTCAAATCCGTATATTTGGAAATCGTTCTGCTTCCTACCGGTTCACCTGTCTCAAGATAGTTGCGGATAATGGCCTGCATAATTTTTTTTTTTCTTTCATCCAACTGCATTTCATTACCCTCCCATCTTCTTGTTAGCACTCTCTTTCTTGGAGTGCTAACATCTTCTTACCATAAAATATCACTTACAATATATAATGTCAACACATAACTACAAAATTATTTATAAAAAAAATATGAACAGAAAATCCTGGAGGAATGTCTGTTCATATTTTATACCGTAATGAAAATTAATTTTTTTATTAAATATTATCATTAAATAAAGAAGCTTCCTGAAATATCCCCATTAAATACATAGTATGCGAGGCTTTCTTCCGGTTTCACATAAAGCTCCAAGGACTTATATGCCTCATCGCCCTTATGCAGGTCATATTTCCAAACATCTTCCGCAATTTTCGTAAAATCTTCCATAGCATAGGATTTTCCGGCAAATTGCAGATTGATTACCTGTTTTACAGCCTTCTTCCTCGTTGTCGCCTTTGTCTCTTTCTTCGCAAGTGCTTTCTTAACGGCGGTTTTTGCTGCTGTCTCCTTTGGTGCCGTTTCCTTAGTAATGGCTGATTTAGCTGTTGACGTCTTCTTCGTTTCTGTCATAGGTCTTTCTCCTTTCACAATCGAGCTGTATCGAACTCACAAACACAAAACATATGTCACATTTTCCCAATCTCATCTATAAAAAAGTGTATCTTAATTCGACTGTCTTGTCAACTCTTTAGTACTGTGGAGTGTTACAACATGAAACAAAAATAAAATACTTAATATTAAATCTGAAATTAAGCAAAAATCATAAAATATGATAACACGAGAATACCGAGCACAATTCGATACCATCCGAATATCTTGAAGTCATGTTTTCTGATATATCCCATGAAAAATCTTATTACAATAACCGATACGACAAATGCTACTACCATTCCGACAGCAAGAATCGTCCATTCCGCCACACTGAACGCCAGACCGAACTTAATCAGCTTAAGAAGACTTACCCCGAACATAACCGGAATCGCAAGGAAAAAGGTGAATTCCGCAGCAATCGTCCTAGATACCCCCATTAAAAGAGAACCGATAATTGTCGCGCCGGATCGGGAGGTTCCCGGAAATATTCCCGCAATCAACTGCCAAATGCCGATAATAGCCGCCTGCTTGTATGTGAGTTGGGAAAGTTCGGTAATCTTGGGTGAACTCTTTTGATTTCTGTTCTCAACAACTATAAACAAAACACCAAACAAAATAAGAGCTATTGATACGCATGTATAGTTATAAAATAACTCGTTAAAAATATCATCGAATAAAATGCCGACAACCGCTGCCGGTACACAAGCAACAACTATTTTGAACCAAAGGGAAAATATATCTTTTTTGATATGCGGCTCTTTTTTCAGATCAAAAGGAAATATCTTATCCCAAAAAAGAATAACTACTGCCAAAATAGCTCCTAACTGTACCACAACCAAGAATACTTCCCAGAATTCAGGAGATACATCGAGCGCAACAAATTCGTTCAAAAGAATCATATGCCCCGTACTGCTGATCGGCAGCCACTCTGTAATACCTTCCACGATGCCGAACAGCACCGCCTTCAAAATCTCTAACATTATCAAACCTCCTCGGACAATCCTGCCGTTTTCATTCCGGCTCTGTCTTCTATCTATTTCATCATATATAATATATAACGAAATCTTTTATTTTATTTCTTCATGAACGTAGGTGTCGAAAAATTTCTTGGACAAATATTCCAAAAGTTCCACATAACACTCCTGCGCATCCGTGTAGCCTTCTTCATACAGAGCCTCCAGCTTCTTCCTATCCTTTTCAACCCTGCTTACCTCGCTCTTCCTCTTGGGACGAATCACAAAAGCTTTTCCTTCTTTTTCCTGCTCCTCCAGATAACGTAAGGTGTTGTTATATTCCTTATGCCTTTCCTTCATCAGCTCATATATTTTAGGATAAATGGCATAACGCGCTCTTATAAGAGAAAGGCCGGAAGAAGGCTGCCTATGATAGCCTACCTCTTTTGTAAGTATTACCACATTTTTTTCATTTCCATCCTCTATGGATTTTTTTATCGGTATGGAATCTGCAATCCCTCCGTCCAGATAAAGTTCATTCCCAATCTTCACGTTGCGGGAAACAAGCGGCATGGAGCTGGATGCTCGGACTGCCTGTATGTCCCTGTGCATATCCTCTAATCGTATGTACTCCGCTTTTCCGGTCCTTATATTCGTTACGACCGCATATGCTTTCCCTTCATATTTATTAAACGTATCATAGTCAAAAGGATCTAGATAATTAGGTATCAAGTCATAGCACATATCCGCCCCGAACAAATCTCCGGTAGCAAAAAGACTGTAAGGACTGCAATACTTCTTATTATCCAAATAGTTTACCCCAATACGATATCCTCTCTTTTTCTGCTTCGACAGATAGCTGCTCATATGGCAGGCTCCCGCCGATACACCATAACAAGAGGAAAATTCTATTTCCTTATCGAGGAAAAAATCCAAAACGCCGGCAGTGTACATGCCCTTCATACCGCCGCCTTCCAAAACAAGACCTGCTTGATACATTATCGCATCCCCTTCCTTTCATTTGATATATGATAATATATGAAATCATCCTGACACATTAACGGTATTCGGATTCCACAAATTTCCTGAGTGCCGTCAGGGAACGTTCTACTTTATCCGTATCTATACAGTATGCCATGCGGAAATATCCGGGACATCCGAAGCTGTCTCCCGGTACGAGAATCAGGTCATAGTTCTTTGCTTTCTGACAGAAAATCTTCGCATCTTCTTCCATTGCTTTAGGAAAGATATAAAAGGTACCGCCCGGCTTCACACAGGTAAATCCCAAGTCCGTAAGCTCATTATAAAGAATATTCATATTCGTTTCATATACGGATAAATCGGAGGTTTCATAAAGCACTTCGGCTACAGCAAGCTGTACAATAGAAGAAGGGCAGTTATGTCCGATTCCCCTGGATATCTGACCGCACATATTTACGATGGCCTCCGCCTCTCTGCACGCAGGGTTTACCGCTATATAACCAATGCGCTCACCCGGAATAGACAACGACTTGGAATATGAATAACAGCTAATTGTATTAGCATATACCTTGGATACATAGACATCTTCCACGCCCGCAAACACGATTTCCCTGTAAGGCTCATCGGAAATCAAATAAATGTCATGACCATATTCTTCAGATTTCTTTGTCATAATCCTGGCAAGCTTCTCCAATGTTTCTTTCGTATATACAATACCGGATGGATTGTTTGGCGTATTGACGAGCACCGCCATAACCTTTTCAGTCAGCATCTTTTCAAAATATTCGAAGTTAATCTGGAAGCTTTCCGTATTCGCAGGCACTACTTTCAGTACGGCGCCGCTCAAATCTATATACGGGTGGTATTCGGGAAAAAACGGGGCAAAGGTCAGTACTTCGTCACCCGGCACAGTAACAGCTCGGACAGCATGTGCAATGGCTCCTGCAGCTCCCGCCGTCATAAATATATGTTTATAGGTATAACTCATACTGAACCTTTTATTCAGAGACTCGGCAACTTTTTCCTTCACGGAGGATATACCCAGGCTGGGACTGTATCCGTGTATCGCCATCGGATCACATTTTTCAAGCAAATCTATCATCGCCTTCTTGAACTTTTCCGGTGCCGGCACGGACGGATTGCCGAGGCTGTAATCAAATACGTTCTCATATCCGATTTCTTTTCCTCTTGCCGTCGCATATTCGGATAACTCCCTAATAACTGATTTCGCGCTCAACATATCTTTATACTTAGCTGCAATCATTTTTACCATGCTCCTTTGCTCTTAAATTCAATGAATTCATTCTATCACAACAATGCCGATTAGGAAATATAAGATTTAAAAAAGGCAGCGGCACTTATCCGCGCCCCTGCCGTTTCCATCGTTATATTATTTTTACCGCAGACGCAATCAACTGCATCTTGCCATGAAGCTCAATCATGCCAAAGTCCGCAGGAAGCACAAAATGGTCACCTTTCTTTATAAACTGGCCGTTAATAAGACCATCCCCTTCGATAACGCTCATATTCATAAAGGGGTAATCCTGACTTAAAGTAAAATCCTTCGCTACCTCCAGCTTCCAAACCGTATAATATGCGTTGGACACAAGGATATTCATGGAATTCGCATTAAGATCCATCGTGTTTTCCATATTTCTTTCTGCATCACCCGAAGGAACGGTAATAACATCCATACTTTTATCCAGATGAAGTTTTCTCGGCTTACCGTTTACCAACCTTCCATAATCATAAAGTCGGTAGGTAATGTCGCTGCTCTGCTGCGTCTCCAGTATCATTAGACCGCCTTTTATCGCATGGACAGTTCCCGGATCAATCTGAATGAAATCGCCTTTGCGCACCGGAACTTCACGTATGAGCTTCTCCCATTCACCCTTTTCGATCATTTCCGCCATCTGTTCCTTAGTCTCAGCATTATGTCCTATGACCAGACCGGAGTCTTCATCACAGTCTATCACATACCAGCATTCCGTCTTTCCGAGGCTACCGCCCTCGTGCATACCTGCGTAAGCATCGTCCGGATGAACCTGAATGCTCAAATCCTGCCTTGCATCTATCATCTTCACTAAAAGGGGAAAATTCTCAGCATTATAGTTTCCAAATAGTCCGGGAAGCTTTTTCCATAGCTCGGAAAGCTTTCGCCCTTTATAAAAGCCCTCCCTCACTTCACAATCTCCATGCGGATGGGCGCTGATTCCCCAGCACTCCCCTACATTGGGGGACGGAATGTCATATTCAAACTCGGTCTTTAAGCGTTCGCCTCCCCAGACCATCTTTTTAAAAATAGGATTCAAAAATAATATCTGTCTCATCAGCTTATTGATACTGAGTTCCTTTCCATTTGTCTCCATGATCTTCTGATACCAGAAAGCTGAGTCCTTTACCGTCCGTTTCTGCGTCTCGAAGTCCACATGGACAATTCCAAAACGTTCGGTGTATCCTTTATCCCATTCAAAATTATCGAGAAATGTCCAGAGGAAATACCCCCGTACATCTGCACCATCGTCATTCGCCTTTTGAAGTGCGGATAAATACATATCCAGAAAATAGATTCTGTTCGGATCATGCACCCTGCCGTCCAGAGAAACCACATCATGACAAGACATGCCATTTTCCGTAATATATATCGGATGTCCATATCTTTCAGACAGAAATCTTATTCCCCAGTAAAAAGCTTCGGGCGTTATAGGCCAGCCTGCAGCAGTTTTCGCATAGCCCGGTTTTCTGTTCTCGAATACCGGCTCCCCGTCTTCTCCTGCGCTTACCATATATCCATTATATATGTTTTGTCCCATAAAATCCAGAGGCTGCGATATTAATTTCATATCCTCTGCCGTAATCTGCGGCAAATACTCTTTGTATTTCCTTAATCCCTCTTCCGGATAGTGCCCCAAGAATACCGGATCGGAAAACCATGCTACATTCCACGTCCACCTTTCGATTGGATTATAAAAACCGAACAGCACTTTTTTGGCCGCTTCGATATCCTCCTTGCTGTCGGATGCAGGGTAAGCCATTCCGCAGGTGGGGGCATACCCTATTTTTATAGGACGTCCGGCATATTTACGCAGATTAAGCACCGCTCTGCCATGCGCCTTAAGAACATTATGTGCCATTTGAAAAACATCTTTAACCGGCAGTTTTAAGCCCGGCGCATGTTCTCCCGTCAGGTTTCCCAGCCCAACAAAGCATTGCGGTTCGTTCAGGGTAATAAAATGCTCACACAAATCCGTAAAATTTTCTGCTACAACTTTGGCATATTCCGCAAACCAATCAACGCTTTCTTCATTCAGCCACCCTCCCCTGTTCTGCAGAGCTTGCGAGAACTCCCAATGATATAAAGTAATATAAGGCTCTATCCCGTTCTTTTTCATCTCCAGAATCATATCCCTATATAAGGCAATAGCTTTTTCGTTGACCTCTCCCGTACCCTTCGGTATGATTCGCGCCCAATTCAGGGAAAAACGGCATGCCTTTACTCCCATAAGGCGCATAAGCGCATAGTCTTGTTTATATCTGTGAATATGATCACAGGCCGTTTCGGCATTCTGCCCGTCTGCAATTTTCCCCGCCTTTGCAAATGTATCCCATATGGTTTCTCCGCATCCGTCTTCCCCAGCTCTTCCTTCTATTTGATATGCGCTGCTGGCAACGCCCCAAACAAAATCATCACGAAACATATCTGACCCTCCGTTTTGTCCTGTTGCTCGTAAATTTCACGGATGGTCAATATCACTACACGATAAATCTTTCGATAGACCGATCTAACGCATCCGCTTCTTTCTTCAATAATTCAACGTCTTTTGCCAAATCGGAAACAATCTTAACCTGATCATCTAAAGTAGTGGTAACTTCTTCGGTAGCCACCGCCGACTGTTCAGAAACCACAGAAATGCTATGGATGGACTTTTGTACCTGATCCTTTTCCACATGAATCTCCTGCATGCTGTCCGCAATGCTCCTAAGACCACTCACAAGATTCTCTACGCAGCTGTTTATCTCCCCGAACACCTGTATAGTCTCTTCTAAGGATGCCGTCTGTGCGAAAACGATCGTCTCAGCCTCCTTGGCCGATTTCGTCGTTCTTCTTGTCGTCTCACCAATGTTCTCCACAATATCCTTGATGCTCTTGCCTGCCTGCATGGACTCATCCGCAAGCTTACGGATCTCTTCCGCCACAACCGCAAAGCCTCGGCCGTTCTCTCCCGCTCTCGCCGCTTCGATGGAAGCGTTCAGAGACAGGAGATTAGTCTGTCTTGCAATGTTGTTAATCGTATCGATAAATCCTTCGATTTGTGCGGAGCGTTCCTCCACATCATTGATATTGTCCACAAGCACCTTGGTTATAGCTGCTGTGGTCTCCGATTTCTCGTTCAGTTCATGGACAATAACCCGTCCCTGCTCTACTACGGCAGTGGCCCTGTCTACGGTGTTTGCCATTTCTCTTGCACCTTCGCACACGCCGTCTATCTTTACCGCAAAATCCACCATCTTTTGGTTGCTGCTGTCCGCTTCCTTGGCCTGAGTCTGCGCTCCTGCCGCCACTTCGTCTACCGCCACCGAAATTTCCTTAATAGACGTATGTATAGTCTCAGACTTCACCGAAACCTCATCCGCCATTTCCTTTACTTTGTTTCCGAATATCCGCATATCTTTCATGAGTGTCCGCATGCTTTCCAGCATATCGTTCAGTCCTTTGGCAAGAAGGCTGAATTCATCTTTGCGGTTTATATTGAATTCCTGTGTCAGGTCCCCCCCTGCCACTTCATTTAATCCTTTTGTAATTACTTTTACAGACTTACTCATGCCTGCCGCAATCCTGCCTCCGATAATAAAAGCTATTATGCATGCAAGCAGTACCATGAAAATGCATATGTTACGGATAGACTTGACTTCCTTTACAATGTTATCCTGAGGTATTAACCCGCATAGCATAATACCCGTATTGCCTACCGGCGCATATACATACAAATAGGTATCTCCGTTGTATTTCACATAGCTGCCGGCAGCTTTTTTTGCACCTATGCTTTTGGCATAAAAATCTTTATCCGCAAATACGGAATCCATACCTTCCGGCAAAAAAGCTTCCGTACTCCCCTCTTCCTGCTGCAGGCGCACGATCTCCCTGCCATCCGGAGAAATCAGTGCCTTTATACTGTTCTCTCCGAAATCCATCTCATTAAGCATCTCTTCTATAGTCTCCGTGGTAATATCCAACACAAGATATGTATTTGCCTTTAAGAATTTCTGGAAAAATACCAGTCCGTACCGATCCTCAGAGATAGCTAACCGCTGATCCAAGAAGGAATGGTATCCGAACCATCCATTCTTAAACGTCGCATTTTCTGCAAAATATCGGCCTTCGGAAGACTCCATGAAGCCTTCATAAACATCATCTCCCAAACTTCCCGATATGGAGGTAAGATAGGTCCCATTCTCCGGAATAACGGAGTAACTGTACATATATTGCACACTGGCTTTCATCTGAAGAAGATCCTTCTTCGCATCACGCCAATATTGCATTGCTTTGCTGTCATTCTGCTTGTAATATACTTCGTAGTACGCGGACAGATCATCTCCGACGACCATTTCCAGCGCCTTTGAAGAGACGTTGCTCGTCAATAAATTACAGTACATGCTCATAGCCGATATCGTACTGACGGATGTATTCTCTACCTTTTCCTTTATAACGCTTGAAGCTGTTTTATAAGATACAAACCCTAATATGACAATCAATACAATAGGAACTAAAAATGCTCTGATTAAAGTTCCCATGATGCTCTTATCCTTCAATGAGCCGACTGTATTTTTAATTTTTGCACCTATCGATGGTGTTGTTTCCTTTAAACTTTTCGCATATTTTCGAAAATCATGTTTTCGTAGATTATTATTTGGTATAACCAGCTTCTTCTGTTCCTTTTTTTCTTCTCCTTTTGACTTTCCCATTGTTCTTTTCCCTGTCCCCATGACATCCTCCTATCGTGAACCAATCACTGATACAAGGTAAAACGGAACCGCTGGCTTATCGCTAATCTCTACAACAGTAATCTCTACCGTATGCACCTTATCTTCCAGGTCTTCCGCAACCGTATCAATGTATAGGCAATCGCCCCAGTCCTCGTCGAAATTTCCGTCAAGAAGAATAGATAACTCTTCTTTTCCGTCTATTACGGCACGAGCTACCGGAGCCGGCTTACATATAGATTTCCGATATTGAATGGCAACTCCCGTACCTTCAATTTCAAACATTATTCTATCATTAATACTGTTTGCAGTCCAACCTTTTTGAAAAATAGATGGGTTTTTTTCGTATTTTTTCGTATCTTTTTTAAACCCGCAGCATTTTGGAACGCAATTATCATTTCTGTATCGCAAAGAATGTTCATACCTGTTTGCAGTTATCGGCTCCGGAACCCTTCCGTTACCGAACAATACCTCTACTTCGCTGCACTCCGTATATACCTCCTCCAAAAACTCTATGACGGTTTGGGCAACGAGCTCATGCCCTGCATCGTTCGGATGCAGATCATCCGGCGTAATGCTCTGCACCGGTATCTCTCCCGAAATGACTTTTGATAATATTGCTTCCTTCATGCTAATACAAGGAAGCCCATAAGCCTTGCCGATCTTAGCATGCTCTTCCTGTGCATTCATTCCGTTGTCGTAACGAACATTATGGAGCAGCAATATGGCCGGACGATTACCATTGCGGTAAATATTGCGCACAAGGCCTTCATAGGTTTCCGCAAAGTGCCCGTTGTTCTCGTCGTTTACACTGAATTCCACAATTACGAAGTCAGGCTCATACTTAAGCAGATCTTCTTGCACTCTCACCACTCCGAATTGAGAGGTGGTTCCTCCGATTCCTGCATTTATGTATGCAAATTCCGACTTCGGAAACTTTTCCCTCCACCACTTATATATAAGATATGCATAACAAGTGTCTGAGGACGAGGATAGCGAGCCTTGTGTTATTGAACCTCCGATAAATCCGATTACAATCTTTTCTCCAGCCTCCGCCTTCTTCATCTTTCCTTTCAGCCTGTTTAAGTTCCCTCTGTTTATCACACCTCCATTTACACAGATACCTTCACTCTCATTCATCCACCATATTCCTCCTTCCATACATTTTCACCAAGAGACTCTATAAACGCCGTCAATTCTTCTGACATCCTTTCGGCCTCCGGAATTCGGATATGCCCGGGCGTACCGCATCCATTGTCCGCATATCGGAAATGATATATGTTCGGATCTTCCAGTTCTCTACATACGTGCTCAATGGAACGGTCCCAATTTTGATGATGGTATAAAATAGTAGTCTTCAGTATAATTACCGCCTTCGGGTATATTCTTCTTAAATTTTCCACAAACATCTTATATCGTTTACGCCAATATACACTTTTTTCGCTGTCGTAATCCTCCGCCATATAATCGAACGGGTGGTTGTCATTTTGCCCGATTGCCACCAAGACGAGATGAGGCCGGTATTTTGTGAAATCCCAACAATTTACAGATCCCAGCTCCGGATTGTATTGCAGTTTGTCATATATTTGTTCCATTCCTATATAATCAGGTTCCATAAACCATCCCGTACCGTTAAGAAGGGCAACCCCTCCCTGCGCGATGTCATGTATCCGGGCGTTCAACTTGCGCGCAGTCATCCATGCATAGGAGTAATAACTGTTAGAGTATTCTCCATTATGTACAGGGTCTTCTTTTCCTTCATAATCCACTGCTTCCGAAACCTCTCCGGCCGAAACGCTGTCTCCGTATACTTCTATTTTCCGCATCGGCAACGGTTGCGAAGCTCGTATAAGAGAATTGTTCTCCACCTCTAATCCATAGAACTTAAATGTGTGGCAAGCATCCTGCCTTTTAAAAATAAGAACATCATGAAGCTTATCTTCCAAATTTTCCGCCAGCGTAAGTACTGCTCTTTCCTCATTCTCCGGAAGTTGCATTTTTCCCTGCCTGCCATCTATGATAAAACCCAGCCAATTTTCCCAGTACGCCCTTTTGTTGCTCACCAGGATACGTATGAAGCTGCCGCTTACTCTCACACGGATACTGCTGCAGGGATATATAAATACAGGTGCCTCCTTATCTTCATAATCAATTCTTCCGCTATATGTCAGTTTCTCATCATCCGCCCTTAGAATCATATGCTACCGTCCTTTTTTCTCAACGCTATCCTTTTTCTCAACGTTTCCCTATCTCCGTATCCGATACGGTAACCGAGCTGTGCTCCTTGATATAGGCTACCACATCCTCCAATTGGGTAAATGCAAGTCCTACATAGCTGTCCGCAGCGCCGTAATAAATAGCAATTTTTCCGCTATCCGAGTCATGAATTGTCGCACAGGGGAAGCATACATTAGGGACAAATCCTCTCTCTTCATACCATTCTTCGGGCGTGAGAAGGAAATTAGCGCATCTATATTTCACGATTGAAGGATTGTCAATATCCAGAATTGCCCCACCGATGGAATAAACATATCCGTTGCACGTACCGCTTACTCCATGATAGAACAAAAGCCACCCTTCCGTCGTCTCAATAGGCGCCGCACCGCCTCCTATCTTCAACGATTCCCACCATTCATTTCCTTTTCCCATAACATGACGATGCTTTCCCCAATATACCATGTCGGGGCTTTCGCTTATGAAAATATCGCCGAACGGCGTGTGCCCGCTGTCGCTGGGACGGCTCAGCATCATAAAATTACCGTTAATTCTTCTCGGAAATAATACCGCATTTCTATTAAAGGGAAGAAAGGGATTCTCTATTCTCACAAAGGTCTTGAAATCCTTTGTCTTCGCCATGCCGATTGCTGCACCGTAAAAATCCTGACACCATATGATATAGTAAGCATCCTCCACCTTCACAAGACGCGGATCATAGGCATATACCGACATAAACGGTTTGCCTTCCTCATCTACAAAAGAGATTTTCTCCTCTTCAATGTCCCAATGAATGGCATCCTTGCTCCTCCCCATATAAATATAGGGAATGCCGTTCACCTGTTCTCCGCGGAACACTCCGATAAATTCCTCTCCGTAAGGCATAACCGCACTATTGAAAATTCTCGCAACGCCTTTTACAGGATTTCTCCCAATTACAGGATTTTCGCTGTATCTCCAGACCGGTGCATTGCGCAGCCCTTCCGGTCGCTCCTGCCAAGGAACATTTTTTACCGGCTCGCTTATCATTTTTATTCCACTCATCTAACAGACCTCCGCTTTTTCATTTTTATCTAATTTATGTAATCAAATTAATCATGCTTTAAGTACCTTAGGTTCTTTTCTATAAGAGCGCACCTTTGCTTTACGCAGTCCGCAGAGCGCAGCGGGTCTTCAGGGGTATGAAAAACATAATCGATTAGTTTATTAATTGTAGTGGTCGCCACATGCAGGCGCGTATCGCTGGACGCGTAATATATGTACACATCCCCGTTCTCCTTTGCAATTGCTCCATTTGTAAAAACCACATTGGATACATCCCCCGTACGCTCTTCTCTTCTCGGTCCGATCAGCAGTCCGGACGGTTCCGCAATGATTCTGGATGGATCCTCCAAAGCAGTAGCAAACGTATAAATCACATACCTGAGCCCCGCCGCCGTATTTCTTACACCATGTGCAATGTGTATCCACCCTTTTTCAGTTTTAATAGGTACAGCCCCGGCGCCATTTTTCGCTTCTGTAATCGTATGATATTTTCTGAGGCTTACCATTTTCTCGTCTCTGATTACCGCATGGGCGATATCTTCGCATAGTCCGAAGCCGATACCGCCTCCCGATCCCGTCTCGATAAAATCATCCATCGGGCGTGTATAAAACGCATACTTTCCATTTACAAATTCCGGATGCAGCACTACATTTCTCTGCTGGGGAGAATTCTCCGTTATTAGATTATCGAATCTCTCCCATGTTTTTAGATCCTTTGTGCGGACGATTCCGGCCGCCGCCACAGCCGCCGACAGGTCATTTACAGATTTATCCTTACTTTCCGAGCAGAATATTCCGTAAATATATCCGTCCTCATGTTTTGTCAGCCTCATATCATATACATTGGTTTCCTCCGGATAACGATCGGGAAGAATCACCGGATAATCCCAAAACCGGAACCCTTCTGTCCCTCTGTCGCTTTCCGCCACTCCAAAAAAGGACTTTCTGTCATCCCCTTCAACGCGCGCAACAAGGTAATATCTTCCGTTCAGCTCTATAGCTCCCGAATTCATTACCGCGTTGACTCCCAGCCGTTTCATAAAATAAGGATTCGTATCCGCGTCCAGGTCGTACTGCCAAGTCAGCGGAATATGATCCTTTGTCAGTACCGGATACCGGTACCTGTCATAAATGCCGTTATAAAAGCTTTCATCTATCTCATTCTTTCGATTTATCAAGGCTTCATACTTTTGAAGCTCTTTAAAATATTTCTCATGTACCATTTTCCATCCTCCTGATGACTTCAAGGCACATTCTGCCGTTATGGTACGGACATTTCCACGGCTCTACAATGGGAGCGCCTTCTATTGAATTGCCCTCTTTATCCACTTTCCAATACCACTCGCCGCCGTTCCTCTTATCTGTCACATATTCCTTTATGAATTTCCATTCGTTTTCGGCAGCCTGCCTGTATTCTTTTTTCTGCGGGTTATGCTCATAGCCGTTTACAAAGCCTACCACCGCCTCTGCCTGTACCCACCAAACGCGCGTTTCATCCACAATCCCTTTTTCGCACTCATTAGCGAGAGAGCTGCCGTCAAATGCTGTCTTATAGACTTGTTCTGTCAGCGATTCGATAATGGGACGCATCAGCTCCTCATATTTTTTATCATTTAATATATCTACCCCTCTGTCTAAAAGCCATGCCGTTTCTATATCGTGTCCGTAAGAATACAAATCGAGGATAGAATTCATTTCTTCATCGAAAAATACCTCCTGCCTGCATAGCCTGGGATTGAATATTTTATCCGCAAAAGTATCCATAATCCAAAACAGTCTGGCTTTTACCTCCTCGCATTTGCTGACACGGTACAGTTCCGTATATGCCTCATATACATGCAGGAGAGTATTCATTGTTTTTTGCGCAATAATCCCGTTTTCCGACAACTTCTCATTATCGATTTCCTCAAACCCTCTGTCAAAGCATTCCTTATATCCGAATTCATCCGTACACTTTTCTTCAATAAGACGAAATATGTCCATCGCCATATCGAGCGCCTCCCTGTCGCCGCTCGCTTCGTAATAGGAAGAAAGCGCATAAACAGCAAACGCCTGGTTATAAGTATGCTTCTGCGTATCCTCCGGCCGACCATCATGGCCGATGGACCAGTAGACACCTCCGTATTTCCTGTCCACGCAGTACACCTTCATGAACTCAAATCCGTGTTTCGCGTACTCCAGAAGTTCCTCATCCTTCAGCAGCATATATGAATTGGCAAAAAACCATGTAATACGACTGTTTAAGATGCATCCTTTTACCGCCTTTTTATCTATCCGCAAATTATAATCCATCCATCCGTAATAACCGCCATTTTCATCATCACGCATCTTCTTCCAGAAAGGAAGGAGAGTTACCGTAAGATGCTCTCTCATTTCTTGGGCTAGCATAATCTTCCCTCCTATCCCTTAACCGCTCCTGCCGTGAGTCCGCTGTATATTTGTTTCTGACACAGTATGAAAACAATGAGTGCAGGGAGCAGCGAAATAATAACCCCCGCACAAATCAGGTTATACTTGCTTCCAAGCGGACCTGTAAATGTGAAAAGCGAGGTTGCCACTGTTCCAAGTCTTGTTTTATCCTGCAGATACAACTGCGCCATATAGTATTCGTTGTACGTGCTTACCCCTTTCAATATCATGCATGTCACAATCGCCGGTTTTAAAAGCGGCAATAGTATCTTCGCATAAATCGTAAAGTAAGAAGCCCCGTCCATAATCGCTGATTCATCCAACGATACAGGGATATTTTCAAAAAATTGTATAAAGATATATATAGAAATAACATCGGTCCCCATCATAAGGATGATGTATCCGTATAAATGATTGATGAGTCCCAGGGAATTCATTATGGAATAAACGGAAACCTGCATTGCTACGCCGGGCAATAAGGTCGCAAAGAGGAAAAGACTGCGAACCAACCCATTTCCCGGGAATCTGAAGCGGTTCAAGATATAGGCTATCTGAGTCCCGAATAGTATAGATCCCATCAGTACAACAATGAGAACAATTGTGGAATTCACAAAAGCCTGCCCCATATTTGCACGCCTGAACGCTTCAATAAAGTTGGTAAAATTAAGCCAGTTTTCAGGCAACGTCATTACATTCGTGCTCTGATATTCGGCATCCGTCTTAAATGCGGTAACCACGCAGGAAACAATGGGTAATACTGCAACGATCGAGAAAAAAATGAGGGAAAAATATTTTAAGAATGTCCATATAAACTTTTTACATTTCTTCAGTATCATCGCTTAAGCCCCCCTTTTCTTTCTATAGCGTACCAGACTTTTTTCCCGTCTGAATCCCGCCCTTTTATTTTCATCCTCCTCATCCCGCATCACATACTTAAAAAAGAGTTTCTGCAGAACCGTCGCGACAAAAATAATGAACAAAAGGACGATTGCCATTGACGACGCGAGGCCTACTTTCTGGCTGACATGGGCAATGTCGTTCATAATAACAAAATATGTACCCGTTCCGTTCGCACCGCTGGTAATGACATAAGGCGGTTCGAATGCGCTCAGCGAACCTGTAATGGATAATATAACATTGAGAGTTACAATTGTTTTAATGCTCGGCAGAATGATAAATCTAAACTGCTGAAATTTATTTGCACCGTCCAGCTCTGCCGCCTCGTACAACTCCGCATCCACAGACATGATCGCCCCGATGAACAATACCATGTTCTGCCCGAAATAGCGCCATACGCTGGTGGCAACCAGCGAAATATTATTTATACGCTGATCCTTCAGCCAATACGGAAGATTTTCCAATTCAAAACCGCACCATTGAAGGACTGTATCAAACACAAATCCTCTGGTGTAAAAGAACTTAAAGATAAACCCGATGGCAATTCCGCTAATCAGGTAAGGGAAAAACATAAAGCCTTTAAAAATATTGCCGCCCTTAACTTTAAAGCTGAGCATAGTCGCCAGATATAGCGCAATCACGAGCTGCACCATAGCACCGCCTATATAGTAAAAACTGAGCTTTAAAGCTCCGAAACAATCATCCCTCTTAAATACCTGAATATAATTATCAAGACCTACAAACTTTCTAGGTCCGATATATTTCATTTTGTAAAAACTGAATTTGAACATTTCAGCAAACGGAAAATAAGTAAAAGTGAACAGCAATAAAAGAGGTATAAACATAAATGCCACTATGATAATTGTCTGTTGCCCTTTTCTGCTTTTCGCCCATTTCAAAAAATAAAAGGGTCTTTTCTGTTTTGCCTGCACGACCTGACTTGAAGCAGCCGACATACCGCATCCTCCTTATACACCGTTTTCATCACCATAGAGTCAGGCGGATCCTCCTGGCTCTATGGAATCAAAAAATCTTATTTATTTTTTCTTATGTAATGTAATATTAGTTCGTCACTTCTACCCCTGCTGTCTCCTGCGCGCCGGTCCAAGCTTCGTTCCATTCATTCATAATTTCGTCAAATGTCTTATCTCCGTTTGCCGCATGCTCGATGATAGCCTGCACCTTGGTGTCACCGCCGCTGTTAATATTAAGTTCCGATTCAGCATTTAATTCATTGAGAATATCTTCTTCTCCCGCCACTGCAGGTTCATCAGCTACGAATTCAATGCCTTCAAAAGCAGAATAAAGTTCCGGATATTCTCCGTCCATATCGATTGGAACACCGCCCTCGTTAAATGCGAATCCCGATTCTTCCGTCATCCACTTTACAAACACCATAGCTGCCGCTTTATTATCGTTCGAAGCATTTACGTTAATTCCGTAGTTATAGTCAGGGCCTGCGGAAGCGTATTGTTTTCCGTTTACTGTAATCGGGAATGACATGTAACCGATGTCATCGCCATTCTCACCCGCATCTACCATCTGGGAATATGCCCATGAGCCGAGTACCATACAGCCGATCTGGCCGCCGTTAATCATTCCTTTGCAGCCTTCCCAGTCAGTGGTCGTATAGTCTTCTTCTGTCAAGCCGTTTGCAACTGCATCATACAAAATCTTATATACCGCATAAGCATGCGTATCATCTCCGTAATCCTTAAAAGGATCCTTCGTATGTAAAAGTTCCTGGTTCATATATTTACCGGAACCGGTAGCCGAGCCGTTGATATAAGCATCCCATGCTCCCATCGTCCAGCCTGCAGCATAGTTGGTGTACAGAGGAATGGCATCTGTCTTGTCCTTGATTGCCTGTAAAGCAGCAATAAATTCTTCCGGTGTCTTCGGAATAGCTGTTATTCCGGCCTTTTCAAAGACTGCCTTATTGTATACGATACCTTGTGCGTTTCCTGTGGAAGCCACTCCATATACCGTATTGTCATACATCCACTGATCAACGAATCTCACTACTTCTTTCATGCTGTCCAAGTCGCCGTAAGGTACAAAATATTCGCTGAGAAGATTCTTATCAACAGCAGGAATCATCATGATATCTCCCCAGTCGCCCGATGTCAGTCGAAGCAGTGCATCGTCTGCATAGTTGGTAACACCTTCCACCTCTACTGTAATGTTTGGATACATTTCATTGAATTTCTCAATATAGGTATCCATTGCTCCGCTTTCTATCAAATCCGTTCTGTGGCTGATCCATTTGATAGTAGTCGTAATATCCGTATAGCTTTCTCCCAAGACGATATCGACATAATTCAGCCCGTCTACTGCTGCCTTCTCGCCTGTTGCCGTTTCTTCTGCCGCATCATCCGTTGCTTCCGCAGGTACTTGCGCCGCTTCCTCATTGGTATTTACCGCCGTGCTTTCATTGCTTCCCGAGCCGCATCCGACCATCGACAATGTAAGCACTGCTGCCATACTGAGTGCTAGAACTCTTTTCAGTTTCATAATAAATATTCCTCCTTTTTCTTTTTGGTCCGTTTTCTGTAATGAGTTACTGTGTATATTTATTTACATGCAACTTTATTTTAATTATATATAACTTTGTTTTTTAATCATCATCAATTCTTGTTTTTAATCTCTCATTTTTGATATTATTGTATATTTCTTCTTTTTATACAATTTTATATGCTCTATTTTGTGCATTATTTATATATTATATGTCTTGTCAAGCTACAAAAAGCAGTTGTTTTTACTATTTTAGCTCTTTTTATTCTTTTATTACTTTTATTTTAATTAATTAATTTGTAATTTTAGTTTATCCATAGTATAATAAATTCTATATTTTAACTACATAAGACAAAACAATTGCATTCTTATTAGGAGGTTACATATGAACTTTACCGATGATTTTGAAAGTTATATGGCCGTACCGCCGCGCCTATCTCCCGACAAGTCACTCGATTTTTTTCTCGGCAACATATATGAAACTAACGAAGCTATCGACGACAAGCTGATATCCATCCTTTGCGGCGGAGCCTTGGAAGCATCTTTTCCATATTCTTTCAGCTTACATCCGCTTAATTGCTATTTACTTCTGTATACGGAGGACGGATATGGGAAGCTGCATTACGAAAATA
The DNA here is from genome assembly GCA_012520655.1 of Clostridiales bacterium. Taxonomy (GTDB): domain Bacteria; phylum Bacillota; class Clostridia; order Lachnospirales; family Lachnospiraceae; genus Kineothrix. The sequence continues at coordinate 92,206 of JAAYNW010000033.1, forward strand.
ATATTTATTCTTTGGAAAACAGCACTTTGCTCTTTATGAAATGTGACCGGCGTTTAAAATTGGAAATTGCCGTATCGCCCTGGAACTATAGAGTTTTCTTTATTAAAGGGGATATACTCGGCTTTTATTATCATCTGTTGTCTCAGTATGGCTTTCCTCTTTATGTACTACCCGAACATTCCACCATCATAAGAAATATCCGGAAATTATCATTAAACAATACGACGATCCAGGTCCGCAACAAACTATATGATTCACGGATTTTGACCGATATTATCTGCGACTTGCTGATGGAAAGCATGGAAGCGGAAAGCCAAGAAACGAAGATTCCTTGTTACCTGCAGGAAATGAAGGCTCTATTCGATATTGCTTACCATGAAAATTATACTTTGGACGAGCTGGAAAACCACTTTTCCATCAGCAAATACCGATTATGCCGAGAATTCCACTTACACTACGGCGAGTCCCCTCTGCAGTATCTGAACACGAAGAGAATAGAGATAGCCAAGGATCTCCTGCTGACTACGGATTACCGCGTTCACGAAGTAGGCAGTCTGGTCGGCATTGACAATACCAATCATTTTATTTACCTGTTCAAAAAAGAAACAGGCACGACTCCGCTTTCTTATAAAAAGAAATCACCGGATAATATTCATCCTTACCGACCTGTCACACATAAACAATCATTCGGAAAATACGAGGCGCCGGGCTCGTAATGCATAAAACTAAAAACCGCCCCCGGCAAACGGGAATTTCAAGCCGAAATACTTCCCGTCAAACCAAGAGCGGTTTATATTATTATTTTTTTCTGCGCACACTGTCCTTGAGGACAATATGGCCTTCCACGATAGTGATTCCCTGTTTATAATATTCCCCGGATATTTTCCGCAAAAGATTATTGATGCTCTTTCTGGCCATTTCCTTCATATCCACCTCATAGGTGGTAATTTCCACATCGCACAGTCCGGGATAGAGATAATTATCAAAGCCAACTACGGAAATATCCTCCGGGACACGATATCCCTTCTCTTTCAGCTTCTTAATCAGCTGACTTGCGGATAAATCACAGTTGCAGACAAAAGCCGTTGGCATTTTCTCCGGAAGCACCAATTCAAATCCCGTATCCGTCCTGCCTGTAACCGGATCTCTGTCATCCACAATCCAGTCTTCTCTCGTCTTCTGTCCATGTTCCAACATAGACTTGGCATAACCGAAATAGCGATCCGTTATGCTCCCTGTATACAGCAAAGTTCCTACATAGGCAATCTGCGTATGACCCATATCGAAGAGATAATTCGTAAGCTTATACATTCCATAGTAATTGTCGGTTATGATAGCGTCACATTCATGCCTTTTATCATAAAAATCGAGATAAACCAAAGGTGTCTTCACTACGTTGCTAAGCATCTCCAGATAGTCGTCGCTCAGCAAACCGATTACAATCATGCCTTCTACCTTTTCCTCCTGCAAAAGCTTAGGAAGAGCAAGCGACTTTTCTTCATCTATTCCAAGCACTTCCAGCATCGTAAAGCAATCTTTCTGCAAAGCTCTCTGCGCCACCTCTTGATACATCTCCCAATAGAAGGATTTATATTTATCCAGAAAGCGGTCGGATACAAGCACTCCTATATTATAGCTCTTGCGGCTTCTTGCCAGTCTGAGTGCCGATGGCTGTTTATATCCCATCTCGTCCGCCAGTTTTATTATTTTCTCGCGAACCTCTTCGCTGACGCCCTTTTGACCGGATAATGCTTTGGATACAGTAACCACGCTGACGTTCATCATTTCCGCAATATCAGCCATTTTAACCGTTTTTGACATTTTCCTGCTCCTTTCGCTCCTTTATAGAATTGCTTTTAAATGATATAACCTGCCTTTAAAATCCCCCCATAATTTTTCCGTCTGGAATCCCGCTTTCATGAGCGTATCTCCATAATACGCTTCTTTCTCTCCCTCGATACGGTATTTCATATGAGGGTCCAAGCCCTTCAAATAAATTCTGCGGCTATGATAATTCGGGCAGTTTAGTACCTGTATATAAGTAACCAGCGCTTCTTTCTTATCCTTGCTTACTACCTCATAGCAGTCGTACAGATGATTTTCCCCATAAGAAGCTATCCTGTAATAATCCCCGCAGCGAATCAAATCGTTATATTTATGATACATGGATATCTGTTCAGGAATCATATTGCGCTCTTCTTGCGCAATCTTCGTCACATCCAGCTCATAACCGAAGGTCCCTGTCAACGCCACATAACCTCTCGTTTCAAAAGGGGTAGTCCTTCCTACCGTATGATTCGGACAGTCGGACACATGCGCACCCATAGTGGAAAGCGGATATATGAGCGCTGTCCCTTCCTGAATTGCCAGCCTCTCTACTGCATCCGTATCGTCCGAACACCATATCTGCGGGCTGTAATAGAGCATACCGGGATCGAAACGAGCACCGCCGCCGGAACAGTTTTCCAAAAGCAGGTATGGAAACTCTTTCACGAGGCGGTCCTGTAACTCATACAACGCGAGCACATAACGGTGATAAATTTCTCCTTGTCTGTCCGCAGGAAGGGACACGCTGCCGATATCCGAAAGCGGACGATTCATATCCCATTTCACGTATTCGATATTGGCGCTTCTCAATATCTTCGCCACGCATTCATATACGTAATCGCGAACCTCTTTTCTTGTCAAATCGAGCACAAGCTGATTCCTCGCAAGTGACGCCTTCCTTCCCGGAATCGCAATTGCCCAGTCCGGATGGCTCCTGTACAAATCGGAGTCCGGGGATATCATCTCCGGCTCGAACCATATTCCGAATTTCATTCCCAGCTTATTCACTTCTTCCACAAGGAAATTCAGCCCGCCTTTTATTTTCTCTTCATTTACCTGCCAATCGCCAAGCGCCCGATTATCGCTGTCCCGGTTCCCAAACCAGCCGTCGTCCATAACGAGCATCTCTATTCCGAGCCCGGTAGCCTGCTTCGCAATGGCTATTAATTTATCCGTATTGAAATCAAAATATGTAGCCTCCCAGTTATTAATCAGTACCGGCCTTTTCTTATCCCTGTATTCTCCCCTTATCAGATGGTTTCTGTACAAGTCGTGAAAAGTCCGGGTCATCCCTCCTATTCCGTTTTCCGAGTATGTAAGAACCGCTTCCGGTGCCTGGAAGCATTCCTCGGGTGCCAGCTTCCAGCAAAAATCATCCGGATTAATTCCTACCGTCAAGCGAACACTGTCAAACTGGTTCACTTCTTCCTGTACAATGAAATTACCGGAATATACGAAGTGCACCGCATACACTTCTCCCACATCCTGCGTAGTTTCTTCCGTCATAAGTGCCATGAAAGGATGCTCCTGATGCCCAGGCTCTCCCCTCAGAGAAGATACGGCATATTTTCCATATCCTATTTTCTGCCTTTGGATATGGCGTTCCCTCGCCCATGATCCGTGAAGCGTCATCCTATCAAAATCTTTATTATCCATATCCAGACACGCCGATAATACTTTTGTCAAATAAATATCCTGCCGCGAAGCATTCTTAATATGTACACTTCTCGTTACCGCATCCACATTCTCAAATACAGTGTATAAAAGAGTTACTTCCATCCCCAGCGCCGCATCCGCACATTCGATTTCAAGAGTGGTACATTCCCGCTGTCTCCCAAAAGTTGCCGGTAAGCCCGTTAATTCAGGCTTACCGTCATATATTTTGTGAGATACCACGGACAGATTCACTCCTCGGTGCCCGCCCTGCGACAGCACACCGATACATCCATCCCTGCAATCTCCTACACCATGTCCCGGATATTCTGCCGGAAAGGAATCCATGAAAGAACTCCTATCCCTTTCATTTTGTGAAGGCACAAAAGGAGCTTCATTTGTTCTGAGCAGATAAGCCACATCATAGTCTTTCAGCTTACTTCCATAATATACATGTCCAAGAAAATTATCATTATCTACGACTGCCATAATATATGAGGTATTTTGTGTATCTAATTTAAAAATGCGCTTCGCCGAATGAATATTTTGCGGCCCACAATCATAATGTTTTATTCCCATATTTTCTCCTAATTCTTTTTAAGTTAAATTAAGGTAATTTAAATTAAATTATAAATTAAATATGGGTAATGTCAACCTTATTTCACATTATTTGCTAATTTTATTCGTTGCTGCTGTATGCGAGCGTACAGCTTATGGCTTTCTTCCAGCCCTTCAATAATTTTTCTCTTTCAGCTTCCTGCATGGACGGCAGAAAACTTCTTCCCAGCTGCCAGTTTTCGCGTATTTCTTCTTTGTCCTTATAATATCCCGTGGCAAGTCCTGCCAGATAAGCGGCACCCAGAGCCGTCGTTTCAATGCATTTCGGTCTGTGTACCGACGCATCCATAATATCTGCCTGGAATTTCATAAGAAAATTGTTGGCACACGCTCCCCCATCCACTTTCAATTCCTTCAGATGTATCCCCGAATCCTCTTCCATAGCTCGAAGTACATCAGTCGTCTGGTAAGCGATAGATTCTAAGGCTGCCCTGACAAAATGCTCTTTTCTGCAGCCTCTTGTGATTCCCACTACCGTTCCTCTCGCATATTGGTTCCAATAAGGAGCACCGAGCCCGGCGAAAGCCGGCACAATGTAAACTCCATTGGCATCCGCTACCATATCTGCATATTCCTCAGACTGTGAGGACCTACTAAACATTCTCATCTCATCCCGCAACCATTGGATTGCCGCTCCTGCAACGAATACGCTACCCTCCAGAGCATATTCCACCTCATCCTCCGTGCTCGCGGCGATAGTCGTCAGCAATCCGTTTTTCGATACGGTAGCCTTATTTCCTGTATTCATCAGGAGAAAACAACCTGTGCCATATGTGTTTTTCACCTGCCCTGGCTCGAAGCAGCATTGTCCGAACAACGCAGCCTGCTGGTCCCCGGCCGCGCCAGCTATAGGAATATTTCCGCCCAAAATCCCCCTGTCCGTATAACCGTATATGCAACTGGAGGGCTTTACCTCCGGCAGCATCGAAGCGGGAATATTTAACTTGGCCAGAAGCTCTTCATCCCAGCAGAGCTTGTGGATATTAAAAAGCATAGTACGGGAGGCGTTGGTATAATCGGTAATATGTACCTGCCCCTTCGTCATATTCCAGATAAGCCAGGTATCCACCGTACCAAACAGAAGATCTCCTGCCTCCGCACGTTCCCTTGCTCCTTCCACGTTATCCAAAATCCACGTTATCTTCGTTGCGGAAAAATATGCATCGGGAATAAGCCCCGTCTTCTCCCTTATGATATCTCCATACCCTTCCCTATTCAGCGCATCAATTCTGTCCGCGGTCCTCCTGCATTGCCAGACAATAGCATTATAGACAGGTTCTCCCGTCTTCTTATCCCATATGATTGTCGTTTCCCTTTGATTGGTTATTCCTATCCCGCTTATTTCTTCGGCACCGACTCCCAGCATCGCCATGGCTTCCGTGGCGACGGCAAGCTGTGAAGACCATATCTCCATAGGATTATGTTCTACCCAGCCGGGGTGCGGATAAACCTGACGGAATTCCTTTTGTGCCATGCTGCAGATTTTCCCTTTTTTATCGAATAAAATACATCTGGAACTAGTCGTCCCCTGATCCAATGCCATAATATACTTTTCCATGCAATACCTCACTTTTAGTATTTTTATTCCACAGCTTTTGTGGCGACTATGTCAACTCCTGTATCTGCGACGTTCGCCACGATGGTTTCTCCCAGTCGAATCGGCGGGGTTACCTCGATTTCTTTTAAAGCTTTTATGCATTCCATAACTTTGTCTTTTGGAATATCACATTTCGTCTTTACAGGTACTACCGGACGACTTGCACCGCGTACGCGCACAGTGGTAGTTACGATTCTGGTAGGTGCCGTCAGTTCTTTATTCGCATATTCTTCTCCTCTTTTGCAGGAATTCCCTTTAACATCTAAAGTACCGTCCTCATGACTCGTTACCGTTATTACACAGCCTATCGGACAACATATGCATATCAGTTCTTTCTTATCCATGCTTGCCATTTGATCAGCCTTCCCTTTCTATTGCGACTGTGATTGTCTTTAAATCAGGAAACTTTTCCATTTCAACCTTCTTCAGCTTAATCTGTTCCATTTCTCCCGGAAGAAGTACCCTCTTTTTTTGCTTTATGACAACCGTATTATTATAATAAACCGTTAGGAAAACATCTTTATATACACTTCCCACCCGGAACCTGACAACCTGCTCTTTATCAATGCGCTCTACGCAGATGAGGGACGGCACAGTATAACGCACCCCGCCCGCACACTTCAAAGTTACCTTATGTTCCTCTGCAGGCCGCCCTCCTCGCGCATACGCGGCAGCATGTTCTCCAGCAGAACACGCTTCCTCCGATACATAGTCCACCAAATCGTGCACATGAAGCACGTTTCCGCAGGCAAACACTCCCTCTACGCTCGTCTCCAAGCTTTCATTCACTACAGGCCCCGCCGTTACCGGATTTAAAGAAACACCGAGTCCCACAGATAATTCATTTTCCGGTATCAGCCCGCAGGAAAGCAAAAGGGTATCACAGCTTATATATTCTTCCGTACCCGGAATGGGCTTCCTGTTCTCATCTGCCTCGGCTACCGTCACTCCCTTTACCCGTTCTCTTCCATCGATATCGATGACCGTATGGCTCAATTTCAAGGGAATACCGTAGTCCTCCAGACATTGTACAATGTTTCTCTTAAGTCCTCCCGAATACGGCATAAGCTCTGCCACCATTTTGACCTTAGCTCCTTCCAACGTCATTCTTCTCGCCATAATCAATCCGATATCGCCGGAGCCCAATACCACGACTTCCTTACCCGGCATTCTGCCCTCCATATTCACATAGCGCTGGGCTGTCCCTGCCGAATAAATGCCTGCCGGGCGGTAACCCGGAATATTCAAAGCCCCTCTTGAGCGTTCCCGGCAGCCCATAGCCAGAACGACAGCCTTCGCTTCAATCGTAAAAATTCCGTTTTCTTTATTTATTGCCGTTACGAGCTTAACGGCTTCCGAAGCAGAGATATCTATAACTATCGTTTGAAGCAAATAAGGTATTCCGAGCTCTTCTACCTGCCAAATATATCTTGACGCATACTCCGGTCCGGTCAGTTCTTCTTTAAAAGTATGCAACCCAAAACCATTATGGATACACTGGTTCAATATTCCTCCCAGCTCTTCATCCCTCTCCAGTATAAGGATACGGTCCGCACCCGACTTCTTTGCCGCCACTGCTGCCGCAAGTCCTGCCGGCCCACCTCCCACAATCAGAATGTCCACCCTTTTATCCATATCTTCTCAAACCTCCGCCTTATCATATCCGGTCAGGAACATCGAAGAACCGCCCGACTTCGTTATTTCGCCAATATCTTTCCCTAACTCCCGTGCCAGGATCTCCACCGTCTTGGGTGCACAGAAGCCTGACTGGCAACGCCCCATGCCCGCCCTTGTGCGGCGTTTTACTCCATCAAGTGTAGTTGCACCGAGCGGTCTATGTATGGCATCCATAATCTCTCCCTCAGTCACCAGTTCACAACGGCAAATCACATTGGCATATGCCGGATTCTTTTCAATCAGCGCTTTCCGTTCCTCTTCATCCGCATCTGCCATTCCTCGAATCGCTTCTCTGCAAGCTTTAAAATCCACTTTCTTCGGAGCCGGCAACCGTTCCAGTACCATTCCTGCAACATATTCCCCGATTGCGGGAGCGCATGTAAGACCCGGCGATTCAATTCCCGCCACATCGATAAATCCTTGCGCATCCTCAACTTCTTCGATTACAAAGTCCCCACCGTCCTCATGAGCCCGCAGTCCCGCAAAAGAAGTGATGATCTTCTCCGCAGGCACACGTTTAATACTTAATCCGCCCCTTTTCAGCAAATCAGCAATTCCCTCCTCCGTAGTATTCGTTCCTTCCTTATCTTCGATATCCACAGCCGTCGGCCCCATCATCAGGTTGCCATGCACGGTAGGCGTTACCAGCACGCCTTTTCCGTATCGCGTGGGCAGCTGAAAAATAGTGTGAGACACATAACCTCCCACCGCCTTATCGAATAGACAATATTCCCCTTTTCGCGGAACGATATGGAGTTTTTTTTCGCTTACCATATTGTGTAGCGCATCCGCATATAGTCCCGCAGCGTTAACGATTATCTGGCTTTCAAAAATACCCGCCGATGTCTGCAGGACATATCCTGCCGGGGACTTTCTAATCCGTTCCACTTTCGTGTTTAAATAAAATTCCACGCCGTTCTCGCAAGCATTTTCCGCCAGTGCAGCCGTAAGTCCAAAGGGGCATACGATACCGCCCGAAGGCGCATATAAGGCAGCACACGCTTCGTTTGAAACATTGGGTTCCAACCTTTGTATTTCTTCTGCTTCTATAATGCGCAATCCTTCCACACCGTTTAGCCGCCCCTTTTTAAGAAGCTCCTGCATTTTGTCTCTGTCTTTTCCATCAAAACAGAGCACTAATGTGCCGTTTCTTTTAAAAGGAAAATCCAGCTCTTTCGAAAGCTGTTCCATCCTTTGATTTCCCAAGACGTTTAACTTCGCCTTTAGCGTTCCCGGTGTGGCATCATGCCCCGCATGAACGATTCCGCTGTTCGCTTTGGAGGTTCCTTCGCAAATATCCGATGCCCTCTCCAGTACGGCAACTTTTCCTTCATATTCATACTTCGACAGTTCTCTCGCAATTGCCGCACCGGTCACGCCCGCCCCTATTACAATGACATCATACATTTTCCCTTCCTCCGAATTCTATTTCCTCATAGTATTATCATATCATTTTCTCTTCTATTTTTCGATAGCTTTTTCACAATACTCTTTTTGACAAACAGATATTCCTATGTTATTCTTCTATAGGATTTTAATATTCATTGACAGAAAATATTTAACAGAAAGCGTATTAAATTATGAGCATCGGAATCGTATTACAGCAAATGGCAATTATCTTTATTCTTATCGCAATCGGCATATTTCTTTACCGCAAATCGATGATTTCCAAAGATACCTCCAAGCAAATATCCTCTCTTATTATAAATCTATGCAACCCGGCTCTTTTAATCTGCTCTGTTTTCGATGCCGGGCCGAAAGCATCGACTTCTGACCTTCTCACAGGTGCTTTTATCGTCGCCCTTTCCTATGCCATACTCATTCTATGCAGTTATCTGATCCCATACATTCTGCGCATTCCGGGAAAAGAGCATTTTGCTTACCGATTGATTACCATTTACGGCAATGTAGGTTTTATCGGCATACCTCTTGCACTGGCATTGCTAGGTTCAGGTTCTCTAATATATGTATCTCTCAGCAATCTTGTATACAATATACTCATTTATACACATGGAGTTACCGTCATTAAAACTGCTGCCGAAGGCAATGCGGGGCACAGCCTGCCGGACAATGCCTATCCAGCCGCAGCGCAAGGAGAAGTGAAACACCCTATAAGCAGCTCGCTTCATGCAGCAAAAAAATTTGTAAATGCAGGGACTGTTTCTGCGATTTTAACTATTGCACTGTATATAAGCGATATTCGCGTTCCTGTTCTTATTTCGGATACCCTTACCCATATCGGACATTCCACTACTTTTTTATCGATGCTCATACTGGGCGTATCCGTAGCGCAGATGTCTCCAACAGATATATTTTCCCATAAGAAACTATATGCTTTTACCGCGCTACGCATGGTTGTTGTCCCTGTGCTCTGCGTATTTTTATTCCGCCTTTTTACAGATAATGTTCTCATCATCAGTACGACTGCTCTGATGCTTGCCGTGCCCTCAGGCAATATGCCTCTCATACTATGTAAGCAGAGCAATTTGGACAGCGCTGTGATTTCCAGGGGCATCATTCTTTCCACCCTGCTTTCTTTCCTTACGATACCTATTGTGGCTATTTTTGTGTAAAATAGTTCTTTCCGTATATAAAATCTGCGCCCTGGAACGATACTAATCACTCGTTCCAAGGCGCATTTTTAATTCAAAATACATTTTCTGTCTGTAATCACTTTGTTTTTCTTACACCGTTTTCATCCACTTCATAATCGCCCACCTTGGTGTTTTTTGCCAGAGATCCATCTTCACCGACATATTGTAACTGCCCGGCGTCGTTTAGATGCCATCCTCTGGCCGTTCCTTCGTCAATGATCGCTGATGTTACCTATCCCATCCTTGACTACTACATAGATGTCTTTTCCTCCCGGAGTCAGGGTAATGTCCTTCGTGACAGCACCGCGAGCAACCGCACCGAGTGATGTCCCGGCGGCAACTGTCTCTTTTGTGGGTGCAGTCACCCCGCTGTCTGTTACAGTATAGAAGGCCGTACCCACCTCCGTGGTAGTAAAGCCAATAGCCGCTGTTGTGTCGCTGGTACGGTTTACCGTTCCGTTATCCAATACAGGCGTAACAAAGTCGCCAATTGTACCTTTGTTGCCGGAAACAAGCAAGAGAGATATCGTTTATCTCCTGTTTGTACACCGGAATAATCGAAGCTACTTTCACCAGTTCCATTGGTTGATTCCGACAGTTGCAACGTCGGTGTCGTCATGTTTTTATCTATAACTGTCAACTTATAGATGGCAGACGCCATTGCGCCGGACAATCCATTGCCTACGCCTACAGAATCTTTACCGTTTTCGAAAGCAGATGCACAGAGCACCGATTTCAAATCCAGCTGACAAGCAGGACGGATTGCCTGAGCGCTGGTTACGGTACGTGATGCAATACTACCATCAGCCTGAACAACACCCGGTTGCACATTCGAGCCTCCCGGTGTTCGAAGCCACCACGAGCGATCAAATAAACGCAGTTCAGAATCTCCCATTCCATCGGCGGAAAAAAGTGTAATTGTGCCGGGAGCGGATGCAGCGCCCGTGCCATTATATCCTATTTAAACCACATTTGCCCAGCAAAATAAATCCAAGTATTCTCAAATATTGAGCTATTTACTTTCATTTCGGACCAATTCCTTGCGAGCCCGACATTCGCCGCACATACCTGCCTGGGCGGCATCACGGATAATACCAGCACCGCGCTCAGCAGCAGACAGCATTCAATATTTAAGTATAGAAAATTATTGGCCCGGTCGGTCCCCCCAAAAAAGAGGGATTTTTTTATGAGAAATATTGGGATTGGGAGTATTTCAGAGAGAAAGGGAGCTTACGGAAGGTTGCGGAAACAATGTCTAAAAATATGAATTATTGCGAATACACAGACGGCTGCGGTGCTGGAACCGACATGCTGACTTCTGCGGAATATGCACTGGAAACCGGCGATTTGGACAGCGTAGCGACGCACTGTAGAAAAGCGATTGCAAAAGCAGAAAAATTCTCGCAGACGGGAGTTATTCTCTGTGCAAAATTTGCCCTGATTCGCCTGCATCTTGCACAGGGTAATACTATCGCAGCGCTGCAATTGCTTTCAAAAATGGAGCTGAAGGTGGAAACACTCAACAGCTCTGAATTTAACACGACGGTTGATCTGTGCAAAGGATATGTATTTGCCTGCCTCAGTCAGCCCGAACAGATTCCTGCATAGCTTCAGATTGGCAATCTTCAATTCTCCGACTTTTTCTTACAGGGAATTGCTTTTAACTGTATCGTCTATGGGAAAACATTGCTTGCCCTCGGCAAATATGATGAGTTGGAGGCTCGTATTCCTAAATTTCAAGTTTGTTTCGACCGGTTCGGCAGCCTTATACTGCCCTTTGCGGAAAATTCACCATATATTATGAGGATGATTAAGACGATTGTCCAAAAGAATCCCGCCAATACATATTATAATAATATCCTATCAGTGTGCAGAAATTATGAAAAAAATGCGTCAAGAAACGCTTACCCGACAGCAACTCTATCTGCGCGAGAGATCGATATTCTGTCTGGCGACGAGCGGCCTCACAAAAAAGGAAATGGCGGCGCGCTTATGCATATCGTTAGAAACGGTAAAGACTCACTATAAGAACATCTATCAAAAACTTGGGGTAAACAGCAAGGCTACGGCTATCAAACTGACAAAGGATCGCGGGTATCTGAACACCGGCACGTAGATGCTATAATTTCTATTCCTCGGATTCCGTGCTTTTTCCTCTCTTTGCGCTTACCACATAAAGAATGATGCCTGCTGCCACGGTAAATATAGATATAAACTGCGAGGTAGATAAGCTTCCTACCGTCCCCCTTATTAAATCGCCTCTGTAGTACTCCAAGATAAACCTGCCGATGCTGTACAGAATCAGATATAATGCTCCGACCTGTCCATCGGCCTTCTTTCTATTAGAAAACCATATCAATATGAAGAAATGAATGAAATTAAGACCGCTTGACATTATCTGCGTAGGAACGAGGCTCACACCGTTAGGAGCATATCTCGACGTGTGAAATACGATTCCGAGCGGACTATTTGTCTCATGTCCGTAGCAGCAGCCAGCAAGAAGACACCCGATTCTTCCAAATCCCTGAGCCAATGCTACGGAAGGAATCAGCAAGTCAAAATACGCAAGGAATTTTAATTTCTTAATCTTGCAGTAAAGCATTGCTGTAAGAATCCCGCCGATGATTCCACCGTATACTACCCACCCATCTGAAAAATCGAGCAGAAGCTTCGGATTATTTACGATATCATTTATATTTGTCAAAAAGAATAACATTTTAGAACCGAGAAATCCTCCCAGTACGCACCAAATAACAAAATTAAATATATGTTCGGGATCCAGGTCTTTCTTTTTAGCTCTGTATTCTCCTACGAAATATGCCGCCAATATCCCGATAGCTATCATCAAACCATATCCGTATATCGTAACAGGTCCTATGGAAAATATTTCATTTTTCATCTTTAATAATGTCTCCTCTTCTGCCTTTATTTCCTTCGCCATTTTACTGTTGCCATTGGTTAAGAAAATATTCATATGTGTTTTTAGTGTAACACAGTTGCAGACACGTTTCAATGCGTAAGAATTTATGTGTACGGATATGAAAAAAAGGAGAGACGTCCAACGTCTCTCCCGTTTATGTTTTATAAATTTATCCTTCGATGGCTATAAGCTTCTTTTCTTCCACTTGTTTGGCTTCCTTCCTTGCAATATGGAGCTGCAAAATGCCATCTTCGAACCTCGCTCTAATGTCTTCCTCAGTAATCTGATCGCCGACATAGAAGCTTCTGGAGCACTGTCCGCTATAGCGCTCTCTGCGAATGTATCTGCCGCCTTCTTCATTTTTCTCCAAATTCTTGGAAGCATTGATGGTAAGATATCCGTTTTCCAGCTTTGCAGATATCTCGTCTTTCTTGAATCCAGGTAAGTCAATAGCTACCTCATAACCGTTTTTCGTTTCTTTTATATCTGTCTTCATCAAGTTTTTCTCGTTCTTGCCGTACAACGGATTACGCCTTCCGAAGAACTCTCTTTCGAACGGAAAATACATAAAGTCATCAAATAAATTTTCTCCAAAAATACTTGGCATTAACATAAATCATTCCTCCATTCATCAATATGATATATTATAAACTTTGGGATTACTTATTTCCCTTGTTCTACATGTAATATAACACACGTTGTTAGCACTGTCAATAGTTGAGTGCTAACAACTTTATAAAAAAATTATAAAAAATACATAACAGGTTTTACAGGTTTGATTGTTCTGCATAACATCAAAAAAGCAGCCGTGCCGTTTCCGGCAAATGCAGCTGCTTTTTAGGTAAGGGAGTGTTTTATTGCCTTTTATTGTAATTATCCTTTTACCGCTCCGGCAGTCATTCCATCGATGAAATACTTCTGGAAGCAAAGGAATACAATAAACACAGGTATGATGCCGAACATAGAACCGGCAATCAGGACATCATAATTGTTTCCGTACGGAGTCAATAAGGTGTTAAGGCCTATCGGGAGTGTAAACTTGCTGGCACTTCTATATACAAGCATCGGCCAAAGGATATTATTCCATGCACCCATCGCACAGAGAATGGACATTGCTGCAAAGGCAGGCTTTGTAATCGGAAGCATGATCTTAAAGCAAATTCCGTATTCCGTAGCGCCGTCTATACGCCCTGCATCCAAAAGCTCCTTAGGAAGTCCTATCATATATTGCCTGAAGAAGAATATGGTGGAAGCAGCACATATGCCCGGCAGTAGCACACCAGAGGTCGTATCGATAAGATTAAGAGAAATTACCTCTTTATATAACGGAAGCATCAATATTTCAAAGGGCACCATCATCGTTGCAATTACTAAGAAAAAGAGAAAGTTTCTTAATGGAAATTCATACATGGATAAGCCGTATGCCACCAGATAGCAAACTGCTAACGTGCCGACTACCGATATAAGAGTAAGCATCAAACTGTTTTTGAACCACATAAAGTATTTCTGCGAATCGGCATTCCCGCTGAATAAATATAAATAGTTATTTAATGTCATCGTGGTAACATCAAGATCTATGCTGAGACCCTTACGAATCAGCTCTTGGCCCGGCCGGAAGGATGCGAGCAATCCGGCAAAAATAGGAAATACTATGATTAATGAAAGCAATGCAAACCAACCGGTAGCAAAAATACTTAATATTTTATTCTTTTTATTCATTCCCAGCTTATCTAATGAAGAGGATTTCCGACTTTCCATATTATTTTTCCTCCTTTTTAAATGTACCGCTCAATATTAACTGTACAACATTAATAACCAGTGCAATTGCCAGAAGAACAAGGCCTACTGCGCTGCCGTAGCCTAACTGGTTCTTAGTAATACCGCGTTTGTACAAATAACCTACAATCGTAAGACCTATATTGTTCGGTGAATCCGGTCCCGCCCAGAGCATATAGCTTTCCATGAACATTGCAAGTCCTGCATAGATACTAATGGTAAGTACGTAAATTGTCGTCGGTTTCAAAAGCGGTATAGTTATAAAACGGAATTTCTGTATAGCGGAAGCTCCGTCAATCTCTGCGGATTCATATAAGGCGCCGTCAATGGATTTTAATCCGGACAGGAAATATAACATATTCACTCCGGTCCACCTCCAGCAGCATACCATTACTAAGGCAAAAAGTCCTGTTGCTTTTACTTTCAGCCACTTAAAAGTTCCGAGTCCGAGAATACCTGTTATTACATTTAATTGCCCCGTACTGTATTCCGAGAACATCAAACGGAATAACGTACCGGAAATAACAACAGAAGTAAGTGCCGGAAGATATAGAAACGCTTTCCACACTCCTTTCGCTTTTACCAATCTCGAATCCATCATTACCGCAAATGCCATCGGGAAAGGTATAAGCAGCAAAATCGTTAACAGCATATACTGAAAACTGTTTATAACCGCCTGATGAAAAGTTGTATCTATCAATAGTTTCTTATAGTTTTTCAAGCCTACCCACTCTGTTCTCGTAGGAAGAATATCCTGAAAGCTCATTACGATCGTACTACATAACGGATAAATCCAAAAGAAGCAAAAACTCAATATAAACGGCAACACAAACACATAAGGTGCCACCCTCTGCGAATATAAAAATTTCCTGATTTTCATATAAAATCACACTCCTTACCAAACAGCTCCATCCAACCAAATATACTTATCACATATATAAATAAGGGATTGCCAAGGAAGCTACTTCCTTAAGCAATCCCCTGCAGTATCACTACTCTTCTAAGCTTATTACATCCTGAGCAGCCTGTAAAGCTTCATCCACATCCATCTTGTTTTCCAATACATCGTTCAATGTAACGTTGCACATCTGTTCATTGATGGTCGGACTGATAGCTACTACGCTGATCTTGCCGATTTCGTCTTTTACTTCGTTCAGTATGTCATAAGGATTTGTTCTGAAGAATTTTACATATTCGTTATTAGGGGCATGTGTGATAGACTCATCTGTCCACATTGCACTATTGCAAACATCAAATCCTAAGGTTTCCCAGATTCCCTTTGCACCTTCTTCGGAGCACTTAGCATATGCAATAAAATCTGCTGCCAACTGCGGATCGGAAGATTGATTTGTTACAACCGTACCTGTACCGCCGATACCTACGGAACGAGGCTGTCCTTCTTCAAATATCGGACAAGGAGCCAAAGCCCATTTTCCGGCTTCTTCAGGCATGTAGTTCAAAAAACGGCTCATGTACCAAAGTGCCTTCGGGAAAGAGGCGATATTGCCGTCCAAGATATTCTGGAATCCTGCTTCAAGGTCTACATGACCGTCAGGAGATACCATAGCAATATCTGAATCCAGCCATCCCTGTTGCATTGTTAACATATTTTTCACAGATTCGAGCTGAACATTTGCAGGGCCTTCAAAACCGCCGGTCCAGTCTTCACCATACTCTGACATTGCTAACCACAACCAGTCAACACCTGCCGTATCGACAGAAGTCAAGCAAACTTCCCCATTGGATGCTTCTTTCAGCTTCTCTCCTGCTGCGGTGTAATCATCCCATGTTTTAATCGTTGTATAATCAATTCCGTAAGATTCGAGCAGCTCGGCATTATAATACATAACAGTAGCACCAACGTGTGTAGGAGCGCCGTAATGTTTACCGTCTGCTCCGGCATACACATCAAGGCGTGACTGTACTAAGTCACCAGCATAAGGCGTCAACGCTTCATCTAAAGGATATAACCATGTGTCCACGCCTGCTACAACATTAGGAAACTGTCCGACCTCTACGTCGCAGAAATCAGGAGCACCTGTTCCTGCATTCAATGATGTCAATAATTTTGTGTGCATATCCGCATAAGGATATGTAGTGAACGTAATTTCAATTGTTCTGTCCGGATTCTCTGCATTCCACTTCTCTAACATGCTTGCATAGAACGTATTGTGCAATTCCACAAAGGACCACATCTCCATATGTGTACCGTTGGGGTCACCTACAGTTGTAACCGCATCAGGAGCAGCCTCTCCTTCAGCAACTTCCCCTTCCTCCGTTGCAGCAGCCGCATCTTCACCGGTCTCTTCCTCAGTAGCTACATCTGTTCCTGCAGCATTATCAGCCCCACTCGTAGATGCGCTAGAGCCACAACCCGCTAATAAGGATGCTGTTAATGCAACACTTAAAATAGTGGCTAATAACTTTTTCTTCATTTCCCTACCTCCTTTAATTAATTATAATGCATCGGACCGCTTGGTTTTTAATCGCGCAAATTGTCAAATAATTTAGTAAAATATATAATTTCATATTTTGTACCCGGTATTTGATTAAGCAATTTGTATGCTTTTTTTAGTTTTGCGGTCATCTTGTGTTCATATTGTACAATACAATGTTTTATATGTCAATATTCTTTTAAATTATTTTATCTTTTTCTATATAAATAAAATATTTTATTAACTCATCGTTTTTTCGGCTTTCCATCTTCCATACGGACAGGATTTTGTCCTCATTGCCGCCCTCAGCTCTACATAGCATCCACACGCCCTGCACATACCGTCAGCAAGCAGATTACAACCCTTGCAAACAGCGATTCTTTCGTCATACAGCAGCGGCCTTACCTTTATATCGTCGTCGAGATTTGCAATATAACTATGAAGGTTCTCAAAATATTGTCTTTCATCCATATCCGTAGTCAAACATTTCCGACACATGCTTTTTGGTTCTGTCTTCATTTCGCCCTCAATACCATTCTCCGTTTCCGGTTATCGAAGCTTATTATTTATTTAATTCGGAAGCTGAGCACACCGCATGTCGGAGCGGTAAACCGGATAGTCCTTCCGTATATCTTATAGTCCTCGAATTCCGCCTCCTTTACCTTATCGGGGTTTTCAAAGGTATTATGCGCATGCATCTCTTCCGAAAGAACAGCTGCCTTTACCGAAGACGGCTCCAGCTCCACAAAGCTCATTTCCACCGGCACACTCTCAGAAACCGACAGATTGCTTATCGTAACATTTACATAACCCTCCGCATCCACAGATACAGACTCGCTCAAAAGAGGTACCCGATACTCTTCCCCGACTCCAATCATACGATTCCCTTCCACGAAGCTTTCTACAAGTTCCGCATCCTGATGGTGTTTATACATATGAAAAACGTGATAGGTAGGCGTGAGGATCATCTTCTCACCTTCCGTCAAAATCACGGATTGCAGCACATTTACCATCTGCGCAATGCACGCCATCTTAACTCTGTCGCAATTCTTATTGAAAATATCCAGCGTAATACCTGCCACCAGCGCGTCTCTCATCGTATTTTCCTGATATAGGAAGCCGGGATTGGTTCCCGGTTCAACAGCAAACCAACACCCCCATTCATCCACAATCATGCCGATTTTCTTATCCGGATCATACTGATCCATAATTGAGCCGTGACGTTTGATGAGCTCTTCAATATACCTTGCCTTTGCCAGAGTTTTATACCATACCTTTTCATCGAAATCCGTAGCACTTCCTTTAATGTCCCAGCCTTCCGGATGTACATAATAATGAAGGGAAAGCCCGTCCATATAGCCGTGTGCGAAGTCAGGGTGCGGCGGCGCGAAACAAGTCTTCAAGACGCCTTCCGTCCAGAAATAGTCCGCAACATTCGCCCCTCCGCACACTTTCTTAATCGGGCGTTCGGCATTATACTGTCTTACGTATGTCTGAAACCGTCTATAGAGATTTGCATAATATTCCGGTGTCATACTGCCTCCGCAGCCCCAGTTCTCATTTCCCACTCCGAAATAATCTACCTTCCAAGGTTTTTCACGCCCATTTTTTTTGCGCAGATCCGCCATCGGAGATATCCCGTCAAAGGTCATGTATTCCACCCATTCGCTCATCTCCTGCACCGTTCCGCTGCCCACATTGCCATTTACGTACGTCTTGCACCCGAGCTGCTCACATAATTCAAAGAATTCGTGAGTACCGAAGCTGTTGTCCTCCACTACCCCTCCCCAATGCGTATTAATCATTTTCTTTCTTGCTTCCTTTGGGCCGATGCCATCCTTCCAATGATATTCGTCCGCAAAGCACCCGCCGGGCCAGCGAAGCAGAGGAACTCCCATTTTCTTAAGCGCTTCTACCACATCCTTGCGCATACCGTTTACATTGGGTATCCCAGAATTCTCTCCCACATATAACCCTTCATAAATGCACCTTCCCAGATGCTCCGAAAATTGTCCGTAAATCTCCGCATTGATATGTCCCATTTTCTTCTTTTCATTAATATACAACTTAGCCATTTTACCTTCTCCTTTTCCGTCATTCTGTAACAGCTTCCAGTCCGCTCCCCCAGACAGCCACTCCATCTTCAGACAAAACAGTAAATCCTATCACATACTTTTCTCCGAACTCATCATATTGTTTACAAATTACGCCTTCATAGCTTTCTTCTTCCAGAGTGATCTTCAGATGATTTCCTTTCGACAATTCCCAGCTTCCCTCATAAGCCCCTGTTACTCTTCCGTCGGAATACAGCGTAACATCTACGGATTCTTTCATCTGAGTGGTAATCTGTCTTCCATGTTTGATTACCTTGTATATTCCCGCCACGTCCTTTATACCATATTCCCCTTCCGTTTCACCGGTATAACGATACGGAGCTATTACCGGCCACCCCGCTTCATTAAAAAACATCTGGTGTACGCGAACTTCATGATTTTCCCCTTTGCCTTCAAATCGGGTATGAAAAATAATAAAATATTTTCCGCTTTCTTCATCGAAAAACGTCGAGTTGTGTCCCGGGGATACAATACCTTTTCTCTTTTCTCCATTCTCCCCTTCATGCCATGTCCATTTGTAATTACCCATCAATTTGGCACCATATATCTCAGCCGTCCGATCATCGAAGAAACTGCCGTCAGGCCCCGCACATTCAATCATGTCCTGACCCCGGCTGTCATAATAAGGTCCGTCCGGCTCTTTCGAGCGACATACTCTTATATTATAAGCCCCATCCGAAGCCAAGCCGCCGAACGACAGGAACATATAATAGTATTTTGTCTCAGGATTGTACTGTATGTACGCCCCCTCGATGCGGAGATGATTTCCTCCGAGCAGCCGCTTCCCATAACCCGATTCTAACGGGAGC
Organism: Clostridiales bacterium; assembly: GCA_012520655.1. Classification (GTDB taxonomy): domain Bacteria; phylum Bacillota; class Clostridia; order Lachnospirales; family Lachnospiraceae; genus Kineothrix. Next base: position 112,226 of record JAAYNW010000033.1, read on the forward strand.
CCTGTATTGTCATCAAGTTCTAAGATAAAAATTCCTCCGGAATAAGATCCGTAAACCATCCACAGCCTTCCTTCAGCGTCATAGAACACACAGGGATCTACTACATTCGGTTGTCTGGTGGCATCATAGGTATCGCCGTTTTCACCGGGTTCAATCACCATACCTGATCTGAGAAAGATTCCCAAATCTTTATAAGGCCCTTCTATATTATCCGAAACAGCAAGCCCCATGCAGGATAAAGGCGAGCTGCCTTCGCAATTGCAGTAATACATGTAGTATCTGCTATCCTTCAGCTGTATTACATCAGGAGCCCAAAATGTGTCGGTTTTGGCCCATTCAAAAGCCTCCGGCATTTCGGTTTTGGCATCCGGTATAATGGGATTCCCCTTCGTCACTCCGCTGCCTATCAGCGTCCAATCCATTAAATTCTCTGTTTTCGCCGCCGCCAAATGCGATCCGAAAATATAATAGCTTCCGCCATCCTTTACTATCGATGGATCATGGACCGAAACATTCTTAAAAGAAATTTTGGTTTCCTCCTCAGGTTTAAGAGAAATATCATCGAAATTTTCCTCCACCCGCCCGCACCCTGTCGTCAATGCAGCAACCAACATAAAAGATATCATTTTTTTCACATGCTTCATCTATTATTCCCCCTGATTTCCTATTCGCCGTAACCAAATAACGGCCTTCCCTCTTCATCCCATTTAATCTTCATCAGCATAGTGTGGCGGTTGGGATTATAAAGCGGGTTGCCTTCTATCTCCCCCTCCGTCCTCGCATGATATACAAATATATCATTACCTTCTTCGTCTACCGTAAAGCTATTGTGTCCCGGGCCGTAGATTCCTATGGATTCTTCCGTTTTAAGGACAGGATATCTTTCCTTCTTCCATGACAGCGGATCCAGCAAATCCGAATCTTCCTCCGCCGTCAGCATGCCCACGCAGTATGCAGCTCCCGTATCCGACGCGGAATAAGTCAAAAATATTTTTCCGTTTTTCTTAATGACAGCAGGACCTTCATTTACCCAGAACCCCGTTCTCTCCCATTCGTAATCCGGAGTCGTCAGAAGAACCTGCATCGTCCGAAGCTTGCACGGTGTATCCATCTCCGCGATATATAGATTGGATATCTGGCTTCCCACGCCTACCTTTTCCGCCCAGACATAATAATATTTTCCTTTGTTCTCAAAAACTGTCCCATCCAGAGAAAATGCTTCAAAAGAAAATGAATCTTCTTCAGCCCTCCCCATTTTTCCTTTTTCCACCCAGATTCCGGTTAGCGGATCCTGATCCGCGCATTCGAGTACATAAGGCCGAATATCCCAGACTGCATCCTTATCTCCCGCCGCAAAATAAATGTACCATGCTCCGTTTATATAATGAAGCTCCGGCGCCCAAATGTGGTGGCTCATAGCTCCGCTGTCGTGCTTATGCCATATCTCCTTTTCCTCCGCCCGGGCGAGTCCTGCCAGCGTTTCCGCTCTGCGAAGCACGATTCCATCATAGGCAGGAACCGATGCCGTAAAATAATAAATCCCATCTTTATGCCGGTATATGTAAGGATCCGCCCTCTGCATAATCCACGGTTTATTATAAAATAATTCCTTTGTTCCTTTTTTCATAATTATTGCGCTCCTACTTTTTATTTATACTTAAATTATTTTAACTATATCTAAATTATAATAAATTAATGTCTATAAATCAACCCATTATTTTTATATTTTTCATGTATAGTACACAATTCATATTTTATTCATTCGAATATACTAAAATTAGTTTACATTATTGCTCCATTTTCTATTTACTATGTGCGAAGGGCATGCTATAATCACTGCAAATCTTAGCGTATGATTCTTTTTGAAAGGAGAACAAATATCGACATGGAAAAATTAGAGCTTTTCCCCTTGAAAAATACACGGCTGGACGATCCGTTCTGGAACAAATATACACATCTCGTAACAAAGCAAATTATTCCCTATCAATGGGAAGCTCTGAACGACCGAGTATCCGGCGCAGAGCCGAGCCATTGTATCTCTAACTTTGAAGTAGCCGCGGACTTAAAAAAAGGAACCTTTGAGGGAGCCGTATTTCAAGATACGGATGTCGCAAAATGGCTGGAGGCTGTTGCCTATTCACTGTCCTATGAGCCGGACAGCGCACTGGAGGAAAACGCCGATGAGGTTATCGATTTAATCGGCAAAGCACAGCAGCCGGATGGTTATATCAATACTTACTTTACAATCCTCGCCCCCGAACACAGATGGAAAAATCTCCGGGAAGGGCATGAGCTTTATACGGCAGGACATCTGCTCGAGGCCGCTGTCGCTTATTATAAGATTACAGGTAAAGATAAATTTCTGAATATTATGCGGAAATTTGCCGATTTAATATGCGAAGTCTTCCACACAAAGGAATATGAACGTGCCGTGCCCGGACATCAGGAGATAGAAATCGGCCTGATAAAACTGTCGGAAGTGACCGGTGACCGAAAATATATGGATATGGCTAAGGATTTTATTGACAGAAGAGGGACTGAGCCCAACTATCTCGTTACGGAACATATGAATCCGCTCTGGATAGACATTTTTAAGGATAGGAATCCTTTTCTCCCCGAATATTCTCAATGCCATAAACCGGTAAGAAAACAGGATACCGCCGAAGGACATTCCGTGAGGGCGACTTATATGTACTGCGCAATGGCGGATCTCGCCGCGGCATACGATGACAAAGAGCTTTTTGCCGCTTGCGAAAGATTATGGAATAATATCGTGGAGAAACGCATGTATATAACAGGAGGCATCGGCAGTTCCGGCGCCTATGAACGTTTTACTACGGATTATGATCTGCCTAACGATTCCGGTTATTGCGAGACCTGCGCTTCCATCGGCCTTGCACTGTTCAGCCGCCGAATGGCTCAGATTACAAGAAACGGCAAATATATAGATACCATGGAACGTGCGCTGTACAACACAGTGCTGGCAGGAATTGCAATGGACGGCAAGAGCTTCTTCTATGTAAATCCGCTGGAGGTATGGCCCGGCAATTGTCTCGACCACACATCCATGGAACATGTAAAACCAGTACGGCAAAAATGGTTCGGGGTAGCCTGCTGTCCGCCTAATATTGCGCGAACTCTCGCCAGTCTGGGAGAATATGTGTACTTCCAAAAAGATGGCAACTTGTGGATTAATATGTTTGTTTCGGGGCAAACCTCTTTATCTTTCGAAGACGGAACGATGACTATTGTTCAGGATACCCGTTTCCCATTCGAAGGAAAGGTAAACCTGCACATAACCGCAGACCGAAGCAGCTCTTCTTCAATCGCCCTTCATATTCCCGGATATGCCAGAAACTATAAAATCACAGTGGACAGTAAAGATATTCAACCTGAAATAGAGGACGGCTACGCTTATTTCGAAGGCTGCTTCAGCGACACCGAGATAACGGTAACTTTCGATATGCCGGCGCATTTCACTTACGCCAACCCCAATGTAAGAGCAGACGCAGGCAAGGTTGCCATCGAAAAAGGGCCTCTCGTATATTGCCTTGAAGAGATCGACAACGGCAGAAGGCTTGCAAATATCTATATCGATACAAATGCTCCCTTACAGGAACAATATGATGACCATTTGCTCGGCGGCACATGTACTATACTGGCAAAAGGACGAAGAACATCCGAGGGTAGCGGAAACGATCAATCGTTATACTCAGGTAAGCCGCCTTCTTTTGAAGATACCGATCTTATGTTCATTCCTTACTGTTATTGGAACAACCGCACTCCAGGCGAGATGTCCGTCTGGGTGAAATACTAATACAGCCGATTATTTGCATTTATTTTATTTAATGTTTTAGGAGGAAACAAAAATGGCAAAAGCAAAAATGATCATTGACAAAGATTTCAAAATTGCAGAAGTCGATAAGCGAGTGTACGGCTCTTTCATCGAGCATCTGGGACGCGCCGTTTACAACGGCATTTATCAGCCCGGACATCCATCGGCGGACGAAGACGGATTCCGCAAAGATGTCCTGGAACTCGTAAAGGAGCTGGAAGTTCCTATCATCCGTTATCCGGGCGGTAACTTTGTATCCAATTTTTATTGGGAGGACAGTGTCGGACCTAAAGAACAGAGAAAATCCCGGCTGGATCTTGCATGGCGCACATTGGAAACTAATGAATTCGGATTGGGAGAATTTGCAAAGTGGTCCAAAAAAACCGGCTCCGATATTATGATGGCAATTAATCTCGGTACACGCGGCATATCCGATGCACTAAACCTTCTGGAATACTGTAATCTAAATACCGATACTTATTACAGCAACTTAAGGAAGAGCCACGGAGTCATAGAACCTTACAACATCAAAACATGGTGCCTGGGCAACGAAATGGATGGTTCTTGGCAAATGGGGCATAAGACAGCTGTCGAGTACGGCAGACTGGCAGCCGAGACAGCAAAAGCCATGAAGACTATGGATGATTCCATCGAGCTTGTTTCCTGCGGAAGCTCCAATGTCGATATGCCTACTTTCCCCGAATGGGAAGCTACCACACTGGAAGAAACCTATGACTATGTAGATTATATCTCTCTACATAATTACTATGGAAATGCAGAAAACGACACGGAAGACTTCTTCGCCAAAACACAGGATCTGGAGCGCTTTATCCATACCGTAATCGCTACCTGCGACTATATCAAAGCGAAGAAGCGCAGCAAGAAAACGTTGAACCTAAGCTTTGACGAATGGAATGTATGGTTCCACTCCACAGAAAGTGACAATGAAGAAATGCAGAAGCGACCATGGCAGATTGCTCCTCATCTATTGGAAGATATCTACAGCTTTGAGGATGCCATTCTGGTAGGTCTTATCCTTATTACCTTCCTGAAGAATTCGGACCGTCTTAAAATGGCTTGCCTGGCACAGCTCGTCAACGTAATCGCACCTATCATGACAGAAAACGACGGCGGCGCATGGAAACAGAGTATCTACTATCCTTTCCTCCATGCCTCCAAATACGGACGCGGCACGGCGCTTTTCAGCATTGTAAACTCTACGAAGCATGACAGCAAAGCTCACGAAGACGTTACAGACGTGGAATCCGTCGCCGTATATAACGAAGAAAAAGGCGAAGTGACTATCTTCGCGGTAAACCGCAGCGTAAGAGAAGATGCTTTATTTGAAGCGGATGTAAAATGCTTCGAGGACTATCGCGTTATTGAATATCTCGCCCTCGAGAACGATGATATGAAAATCGTCAACTCCATAGCCGGCGAAAAGGCTGTTCCCCGACGCAAGACCGACTTTGAATTGACAGATGGTATATTTACCACGACGATGAAGAAATGTTCCTGGAACGTTATCAGACTCGGAAAAATATAGACATTACCACAAACAATTCCCCTGCAAATCAGCAAATTCCGTTTGCAGGGGACTATTATTTCTAATACCTTTTATTTAACTTCTTCTTTTGTTGCTTCGGAAACGACAATCGGACTATAATTGATGCGTACCGAAATATCCTGATTATAATTGCCGAAAGTCTTGCCGAATATTGTCAGACCGCCCACATGCTTGGCGTCATCCTCCACTTCCAGCTTCAGCTTTATCGTGCTGCGATAATCGAAATTAAAATCCTTCATAGATACATCCGATACTTGCAGGCCATCGATAAAAGTACCCTTTTTATTGATAACCAGAATCTTCAGCAAACCGTACTGATTCCAGTTCGGATACCACCAATCCGGCGTAAAGATACCTCCCACATTGCCGAAATCACCGGGGCTGGTCCAAGTTGCCACCTTTGTATCGTTCAGTAAAAAGGAAATATCCGAAGGCCATACATCATTAACTCCCGGAGCCTCGGAGCCGATTTCCAAAGAAATCGTTATCTGGTCTATCTTCTGCTCGAACGGAATAAAGTTGGGTATCACATACTCTACATACCCTCTCGTGAACCAGAGAATATCCGCATTGTATCTGTCAGGATGAGCAAAATAGCGGGTATCGTCCACCTCTCCTATAATCGCCGTATTAGAAGCCAACCCGCAAGTGGGGTAAACCTTATAATCCGAAAAGTGTCCTACCTTAAGATCTGTCTGGTACACATTCTTGAAGTCATCCTGAGAATCCATGTCGATTAATATTTTATCCAGATGCACGGAACATTTCTTCTGATTTCCATGTCCTCTGGATTCGTTAGATACCTTAATCAATCCGCAATCTTCCAACTTCTTAATATGACCCGTAAGTGCACCGTTGGTAATATTCAATTTACTGGCGAGCTCGTTCATATTCATTCCATGATTTTCTAAAAGAATCTTTATGATTTCTATCCGAACTTCAGAACCTAAAGCCTTAAAAATATCCAGTCCCTCATCCAACGATTTAATATGCAGCATAATTATCTCCAGTATTCTAATAAATTTTAGACAAAATTAAAATAATACACATTTTATTATATCATCTTAGAAGAATTAGTCAAGATATCGATGATTCCGCCAGACCTTTGTTCTCAGACTCACTGAGACACCATGAACAACGAATAAAACAGCCCTTTTTTATCCATCAGTTCCGCAAAATTCCCTTGTTCATCTACCCTTCCGTTCTTAAGAACAAAAATTTTATCATATTTACGAAGCAGCGCTTCTTCCAGTCGGTGGGTCACAATAATACGCGTCAATCCCGAGATATCGAGAATAGAATTTGTCACGGAAAACGCCGTCTCCGCATCGAGCGCTGCAGTCGCTTCATCAACCAGCATCACAGGCGTCCCGCGCAGCAGGCAGCGAGCAATCGAAATACGCTGGCGTTCTCCACCAGACAGGCCGCTTCCGTTTTCTCCGCATTCATAATTATCTCCCCGTTCGGCAATGAGCGGCGCGAGGCCGGACATATCCACCGCACGGTGCAGCTCTTCATCTGCAAAGCTGCGGAACATCGTAATATTGTCCCGCACAGTGCTGTTAAACACAAAAACATTCTGTTGTACGATAGATACAATGTCGTACAAGGAATCAGAAGTAATCGAACGAAGCTCGTTACCATCAAGCAGTATTTCTCCCTTATAGTTTTCACTGCTCCCCATAAGAAGATTGAGCAGCGTGGATTTGCCGCTTCCGGAACCTCCGACAATGGCATAGCTTTTTCCCGCCTCAAAGCACATATTAATATTGTTTAATACAGCCGAATTCTCTTCATAGGCAAAAGACAGGTTTTTCAGTTCTATCCCTTTATCGAGCTTGTTGTTTACCGTTTTCCCACATGTACGGACATTGGAATGGATTGCGGACGCCAGCTTGTCAATCAGAGCATTTGCCGCTTTTCTATTAGCAAGGATCTGGGGCACATCGGAAATCGGGGTAAGCACGTAGTTCATGAGTTGGACGAATACGATAACCACGCCGGCAGTGACACCGCGTCCCGAGAGCGCAAGATATGCACCGAACAGAAATACACCGAATTGCGCTATAATTCCGGCTACAAAGCCAATAATCTGAATAACAATTTCCGTCATACGCCGCCTGCTCTTCGCCTCTTCCAACGCAGCGTTGCTTTTTGCAAAAAGACGGAGAATCTCACGCTCGGCTTTAAAACTTTTAATTACAGAAAAACCGGACAATATATCCTTCACCATACCTATAAAGCTTTCATTCTTATCAGATACTGTTTTTTCCTGCTTTGCAAGACGGCTGCCTGTCAGAATAGAAGCTATCACCGGAAAAAGCGAAAGCAGGAACGCTGCCAAAGTCAATAAGGGGCTGTAATAGAGCATAAGCGCAAAAGCACCGATGAACATGACCAGTTCACGTACTAATATAAATATTTTTGAAAGATAATTGCTCTCAATACTGGTCGCATCGTTGGACAGCGCCGAAATATAGGTGGATGTGTTTTCACCGGTAAAGGCATTAATGTTCTTTTTAGCCATTTCTTCGAAAGAGAAGTCTTTGTATTGCCGCATCGCCCTTTTTATAAAACGGGGACAGGAAAAATATTCAAGCACTAAAACTATGACGATTCCCGCGCTAATACAAATGCAGATCAAAGTAAGCTGTAAAAGCGAAAAAAGACCGGATTTGCCGGAAGCAGTATCGATAATCTGCTGCATCAACCAGGAAATAGCCAGATTGCTGCAGGCCGTCAGAATTGTCGCCGTCATAGCTACCAAAAATGCACATCTGTTATGTAAGTAAAAATGTCGTGTAAACTGTCTGCGCAACGCAGTCGCTTCTTTATTTTTCTTCATTCTTAATCTTCCTCCAGATTTTTGTAAGAACCTGACCGGTTCTCTCATCGGATGCCAAAGCCTTCTCAATGCCGCCCATTGCTGTTTCTCCGAAATTATCGCCAATTGCCTGCGCTTTACCGTGGTAAAATTTAATATTACGGACATCATAATTGGGTATGGAGTCAAATGTACGTGCAGTATCGTAAGCCCGCGCCGCCGTCCTTGACCGTCGTAGATATTCCTCCGCTTTATCTATATCATTTGCTATAGCCGCAACTTGCGCACATCCGAGCAGTAACATAATTTCCGCTTTGTCCAGGTAAGTTACCTTACCCGGATATTTTAAGCCTTCAAGTACACCGTACATCCACATAAGCACTTCAAAAGCCGACTTACTGTCACCCTTGCTGTCAAAGCACCCGGAAAGCCCTATCGTTGTTTGAAATAATTTCATTACACAGTTAATAAGGTTTTCAGAAAGGAAAGAAAGGGCTTCATCACATCTTTGACTTTGTGAAAGAAGCAGTCCGATCATTCCATCATTAATGCCGCAATAGTTGTATTTTTTCAAATGCTGTAACGCATGTTCGATATCGCCCAGTGCAACATATACTTCACCTATAGAAACCTGAAATGCCAACTCGCTTACTGATGGGTCGGTATTCTGCGAGATTAAATCGCATGCACGGCGATACAGCTCGAGAGACCTATGTAACGCCGTACGGTCATTTTTTTCAACTCCTATCATGTGGAACAGAACGGCGCTCTGATAAACCACATCAAAGCAATTGGGATATCTCTGCAATGCCTTATCCGCTTCAGCCCGGCCTTCCTCATAATTTTTTGAAATGCGCAGATCGTGTATTCTGGTCGACGAGAGCTCCGCCGTCCTGTTGCTTAGCTGATATCCGAGAAGCACGTCAACAGATATTCCGAAAAGGTCGGCCAGTTCGGGAAGCAAACCGATGTCCGGGTTGGACAGATCGGACTCCCATTTCGATACAGCCCCTACCGTGACGCCGACGGCTTCGGCAAGCTGTTCCTGCGTCAGTCCCAGTTCTCTGCGATATTTCCGAATGTTTTTACCCATTGTAAGCTTCACTAGAGCACCTCCTATGTAATGATTATAATATTCTTAAATATAAAACTGAAGATACTTACTATAAAATTAGTAAATTTTTTATTTTACTGTTGGTAAAATCCGAGGTGACAAATTATTATTTTGCAAAAAGCAAAAGGCAAATTCAACTTGACGAATTTGCCCCAGCTTCTGTTTCCATATTGATTTTCAATTATTTTATAAGGTCACAACGTATCTTTCATAATACTTGCCCTTATTCTCCAGAATATCTTTTTTCACAAATCCAAGTCTCATACATAGTTTGACAGAGGCCTCATTCCCTTCCTGAACGAGTGCTTGCACCTCATCAAATTGCAGTTCTTCTTTTCCGTATTCAAGAATCGCTCTGCAGACTTCATAAGCATAGCCCTGATGCTGATAAGGAACGGCAATTACGAACCCAAGCTCCGGAATGTCAAAGCCTTCCCTCCAACTGATTCCCGCACGCCCGATGACCCTTCCGCTTCCCCTGCTGACGATACTCCATAACCCATATCCATAAAATCCATATATTTTCTTTATATATTCACGCGTATATTCCCTCTCTTCTTCCGGCTCCTTAAACAGTTCTTCCATATAATATGTAATGGACGGCTCTTTATATATTTCGTAAAAGGCTTCCACATCTTCCACCGTCATCTCTCTTACAAGACACCTCTCCGTCTCCAGAATTGTCCACGGTTCTCCCGCCAGACGCATATATGCCAGCATAAAAGAATCAAAAGTGAGCTCTTCGATATCCGTTATAGCATATAATGCTCCCGACAAATCCTGTTCTTTATTCCCCGCATGCAGAAGTACAATTGCGTAGTATCCATTCCTCTTTAATGCTGCTAATGCCTCTTCTTCGTCCGTTACGAATAAAGTACTCTCTTTATTATATGCGGTTTCTTTCCCGGCTTCGAACGCTCCGCTTACTACAATCATTTCTCCGTTTTGGCCAAAA
>JAAYNW010000034.1 GCA_012520655.1 Clostridiales bacterium
AAAGTTTTTTGCAGGAATTCAAAGAACGGATCATTACTATAAAAAAGTTTAAAAATACATGATTTACATTGCAAGCAGCTCAATGAATAGCAGATCTTGCAAACGCTGATGAGCTAATGGGAATTGGCAACCCGAGACTTTCGGTTGGTATACGCCCCTATTTAGCGCATAACTCCAGTGTGTCTTGTTTGCCTTCATGAATAAGAAATACAACATATGGCAGATTTTTGTGCTTGCCTTATTTTATCATTTAATAATCTCACTCAGCCAATTTGTTGGTCACCATCCCATCTCATCAAGCCACTTGACTGTTCTTTTTTCACGTTCTTTAACATCGTCATCTGTATATTTTCCAAGTTTCAGTTCGCCCTTAATCTCACCGTCCAGGATATATAAGATTCTTTCGCATACTCCGGCATTTTTGCTGTCATGGGTGGCCATCAGAATTGATGTCCCTTCCCGGTTGATCCTTAAAAATGCCTCTATTACATCTATGGCGGCAGCCTGATTTAAAGCTCCGGTAGGTTCATCCGCAAATATGATTTCAGGTTCCATTACCATGCTGCGGCAGATACATGCTCTCTGCAGCTGTCCACCGGATACTTCATTAACCATCCTTTCGGCAAGACCCCCTATGTGAAAATCATCCATTAAAGCATGTGCGCGTTTATAAAGTTCCCACCTCTGTTTCTTATTCTTGTTCGCATGAGCTGCCGGCAGAACAATATTGTCAATTATGTTTAAGTTTACCAATACATTCATCTGTTGAAATACGAATCCCATCTTTGACAACCTTAAACGTGCTCTCTCATCTTCACTCAGACTAACAATTTCTGTACCACCAAGCAGGACCTCTCCTTCATCCGCCTGATCCATTCCGGACACATTATAAAGGAGTGTTGATTTTCCGGAACCCGAAGGTCCCATTACTGCAATCATTTCCCCTTCCTGCATTTCAAAACTAATCTTTTTAAGAATCTTCCCTTTACTTAAATTTCTGACTTTTAATATTTCGCTCATGATTTTCTCTCCCCTCTTCAAATTAGCAATTACCTAACGTGCACCGAGGCATTCGTACGCATGAACTCTGTCAACTTCCTTAAGGCTTACCCTGGTCGCAAAAGCCGCTGCCAACGCGATTACCATAGGCGTAACCACGAATACCGCTATCGGATTAATAATAAAATGGAATCCGTATGCTCCCATAGAGCCTAATAATACACCTGCCAGGCTTTGTCCCGGGACGATTCCGGCAAAGATTCCAACCGCAATGCCGGGTAAAACATATTTAAAAGTTTTCTTCAGATACTCTTCTTTAATATCTGCTGATGTGAATCCCAGTGCTTTCTTAAGGGAGCTGTCGCTTCGCTCTCTCCAGATCACCAGGCGCAGAAGTAACAGCATCACCACAAAAAGGATCAGACACGCCGAGATGACCGACATGATGACTGCTTTTTGAATGTTACGGATAGTCTGTCCATAGGTTCCCGTAATATAATCCGCTATCTTAACTACCTTAATCCCGTCACCATGCAAGGAATACTTTGCCCGGTAATCCTCAACCCATATGTCCGCAATATTTTTATCTTTAAGAGACAGATAGATAATACTCCACATAACCGGTTTCTTATCATCAATACCGGAAAAGTAGGATTTTGCTGTTTTGCCCCCGTTTGTGATATCCGAATATATTCCACAAACTTTACAGGATACGGGAATTGTATAATTGTCACCAAAATCTTTATAGATACGTATCGTATCGCCTATATTCACATTCATCTCTTTTGAATTCAGAATCGATAATGCTATTTCATCCGCATTGTTAGGATAACTGCCTTCAAGATAACGCACCGGGAACCGACTGTGGTCTCCGTTTTCAATCATCAAATTATAAGAAGTCCCGTCAGGCATCTCAGTCTTATAAGAACCGGTATGCATCAATGTATAATCCAGCACCTGATTATCCTGCTCTATTTCTTTTGTAACCGCCTTTGCTGATTCTTTAATATTTTCCGTCTGTCTGATATCGATTCGAATCTGACTCTCCCCGATTCCCATATACGTGACAAATTCGGGAGCTGCAATCGTACTTTCTATATTCCGCGGTACCAGAATCATAAATACTGCCGCCGCAGTGATGATTCCGATTGGCAGATAAAGGTTTTTCTTCTTTCCGAAACTGCCACGTCCGTACAAAACTTCGACGGCGGACATCTTTTCCATTTTGCCAAGTGTGCGGTACACGGATAACAAGATGATTCCCTCTGCCACAACAGCGCCCAGAATCATCAAAACATAGATTAGACCCATATTGTCTGCATCGCCGTACAGTTCCCGTATCTGAGTGCTGAGCGGCCCTGAAATAATAAGCGCCGCTATAACACCGACAAAGCCTCCGATCACAGACAGCAAGAGATACTTTGAAAAATACAGGACGCGAAGGTCCTTCTTCGCAATGCCGACAGCCTTCAACATTCCGATTTCACGTTTATCCTTTTCAAGTTGCGTAAGTATCATATATCTGATGCACAGTATAGATATAAAAAGCACCACTGCACTGACTAACAAGATAACAAGAATCATCATTCCGTCAGAAAGTGCATTCATCATTTTAATTAGCGGATATGTGATGGTAGGACCGTTCCCCGGCAGACCGGCATCCTCATATGCTGTGGCAAATGCATTGGTATCACTTCCCTCTTTAAGTTTGAATTCTATTAGGTACTCTTCACTTCCAAAAGGTCTTATCCTTTCATAGTCCACTTCGTTAACCAGAAATCTCTTGGAGGAAGCCATCATTGAATTCATCTGTGAATCTCTGAGAAATCCTGCAACGCTGAGCTTTTCTGCAGCTATCTGCATTAGATCCCCTGCTTTAAGTCCGTATTCGTTTTTGTAACAGACCGGAACATACACCTCTCCCGGATTGGGATGTATTTTCTTATTCTCCGCATCGATTAGAAGGTCAAACGATTCATTTTGACAGCACAGCCCGTTATCCTGCGTGTTGTTAACAAGGGAATGCTCACCTATGGTTAGTTGAGAATTCTGCAGGTTCAAAAACCCGCATATCTGCATGGCCTCCACCTCGCTTCTATTTTTAGAAAAGCGGGTAATATGTTCTTCATCGATTTCACCGGTATGCATCTGCAAAAAATCAGGTGTCTGTGCTTTTAACATCAAACAATCAATGGCACTCGAAAGACTTCCAAACAAAAGTATAGAAAGCCCGAGCAACATCGCAGAAACAGCCATAAAGATACAGGTCGATACGACAACCAGTTTATTTGCCTTAAAATCATTGATAATTAAACGTTTTTCCATTTTACTCCAAATCTCTTACATCTTTGAACTGATATAGCGCCACGGCAACTATTGCAAGAAGCAGGCCCGAGATCATGATTATGTCTGCTGAGCCTCTTCCGACAGCTACCTGTCTTATCGAAGCCATCTTATCTGCCAACAATCCCACGGATCCGTATGCCACAACATAACCTATCTGTGACAGAAAACCTATTA
>JAAYNW010000035.1 GCA_012520655.1 Clostridiales bacterium
GAAGATCAGTATTTACAGACTTTTCTTCACACACTCTCAAAGACCCTTCATTTATTCAGAAAAATTTATTCTACGAACTCATCGAATTCAACGTTATCCAAATATTCATCGAAAGCATCTACAACCATTTCATATTCGTCATCGTCTTCAATGTATAAAAGCTCCGGTTCAGCGTTTACATCATCTTTATCTTCAACATAACGATAGAACCATACTTCTCCATCCGTATTTTGTCCGTTTTCATCCAGCGGTAAAAGTACAATATAATCTTTTCCCTGTGATTCCAGAATTGTTACAACGGCACATACAACGTGGGTACCATCCTCCAAGTCAAGTTCAACGGTCATCTCTTCGTCGTTTAATTCCTCGGTTTCTGTTCGGTTATTCAGTTCTTTTCCCATAGAAACTCCTTTCCCATACCGGTAATGTTTTGCTTATCATTTTCTTATTGTACTAGTACGCCCAATATTAATCAATAATTTTTCTTTATTTTTACACACAAAAAAATTTTTATGGTATACTTTAGAAACAATGCAGTAAAAATATGGAAAAAAGGCTGCGGATATTAGCGGATGGAGGAAAGTATGTATACAATTGACAACAAGATAATCGGCAAACCATATCCGTTAGGTGTGACAACAGAATGCAATCATACTTATTTTTCGGCTGTCATGAAGAAAGGTATAGACTGTGGTATCATATTATATGATAAAGAAACTAAAAAAGAGAGTAGAATACCTTTTGATGTCCGAAATAAGTATGGTTCTGTTTTTTGTATTGGAATAGAAAAACTGGATATCAAAAGATATGAGTATAACTTTTATGATGGAGAATATGTTTTTACGGATCCCTATGCAAAGGTAATTTACGGACGCCGTGAATGGGGAACATGTGACGATAGGATAAGGGGTGGATTTCTTGCGGGAGAGTTCGACTGGGAAGGGGATAAGACTTTAAAAATCCCTTATGAAAATAGTATTTTCTATTGTCTGAATGTGAGAGCTTTTACAAAGCATAAATCCTCAGGAATAACCCATAAAGGGACATATAGGGGAATCATAGAAAAAATACCTCATTTGAAAGAACTTGGCATTACGGCAGTGGAATTGATGCCTGCCTACGAGTTTGATGAAACGGAAAGACAGAGCGATTTATCCAGAACGGCGACAATGATGGAAGAGCTTAGGAATAAATTCGTAAAACCGGCGGATATTTCAGAGGTAGAAAAAAAATGCAATTGTTGGGGATATACAGAGGGTTATTATTTTGCGCCTAAATCAGCATTCAGCTCTGACATAGATGCGGTAACTGAATTTAAGGATATGGTAAAGGAGTTGCATAAAAACGGCATAGAAGTGATTATGCAGTTTTATTTTCCATGCACGGTAAACCAAGGAAAAATCTTGGATGCGGTCAAATATTGGGTTCTCGAATACCATATTGATGGCGTTCATTTGAAGGGAGAGCGAATACCGGCTTATGTCATCGCTACGGATCCTCATTTAACAGAAACGAAAATATTATATGATAGTTTTCCTTACGATGAAATCTATAGGGGAGAAGAAGTGCCGGAATATCGGAATCTGGCATCCTATAACGACAATTATATGTACTCAGTCCGCCGTTTTTTAAAAGGTGATGATAATATGGTCGGATACTTCCTGGAATTGCAGCGCCAAAATCCTGCCCGCCACGGCATAGTGAACTATGTTACCAATTACTATGGATTTACCTTGTCGGATATGGTTTCTTATGAAAGGAAGCATAACGAAGCAAACGGTGAGAATAATCAGGATGGCATTGACTGTAATTTCACTTGGAACTGCGGCATGGAAGGAATTACCAGAAAAAAGAGCATATTGGAACTTCGTACAAGGCAGATAAAAAACGTACTCGTCATGCTGTTTATGTCTCAAGGAACACCTCTCATATATAGTGGCGATGAATTGGGGAACACCCGATACGGGAATAACAATCCTTATTGTCAGGATAATGAGACTGGTTATGTGAAGTGGAACATGAGCCCTTTGGGAAAGACTATTTTTTCGTATATGAAGGACTTGATTTCTCTCAAAAAGATGCACCCGTTGCTAAGAAATAAAAACGAAATGAAAGTACTCGATTATATTGGCTGTGGATATCCCGACGTTTCTTATCACGGAGAAGAAGCATGGCGTCCCGAATTGAGCAGTTATAGTCGTTATGTCGGTGTTATGTATTGCGGCTTTTACGGCAAAAAGGATAAAAAAGAGGATGACAATTTCTTCTATATCGCATATAATATGCATTGGCTTCCTCATGTTTTTGCACTGCCTAAGCTCCCCAAGGGGATGAAATGGTGCCTGCTCACAGACACGGGCGAGACCGGTGAAGACATGAGAATAAAAGAGCTTGCAAAAGACGATGAAGAACAGCCGCGTGTAGAAGTAAAACCGCGTACTGTTCATATATATATTTCAGAACAGAAGAAAGGACAAAAAACTGAAAAAAGGCAGTATTCCGGAACACCTTTTTAGTTTATGCTTAAGAAAGCTTTTTTGACATGAATGGTATGAAAATTTGGAAACATTTTAAAACGATTACTTATCATAAATACCTTGTAATGAAAGGCTGCTTTAAGGTTGGCCTTTATAAGCAGGGAATTATGCATGATTTATCCAAATACAGTCCTACGGAATTCTGGGTGGGCGTAAAGTATTATCAGGGCGATAGGAGTCCGAATAATGCAGAACGCGAAGATATAGGTTATTCCAGTGCATGGCTGCATCATAAGGGAAGAAATAAGCATCACTATGAATATTGGATTGATTACAGTACGAAGAATATTCCAGGAGGGATGGCACCCGCACCCATGCCGGAGCGTTATATTGTAGAGATGCTTATGGACCGAATTGCGGCGTGCAAGGTGTACCGGAAAGACAAATATACGGATAAAGCTCCATTGGAGTACTATCTTTCAGGCAAAGATCCGGCGCCTCTTCATGAAAAGACAAAAACTTTGTTAGAAACACTTCTGCATATGTTGGCAGAAGAAGGAGAAGAAAAAACTTTCGACTATATAAAGAAAGAGATACTTCATAACCGCAAGCTTGCTTCGTAAACAGGCGCTATGTAAGAAAAAAGTAACCCTTTATGAGATGCTACATAAGATAAAGCATATCATAAAGGAGTTGAAAGAATATGAATTGTCTTATTTTATTAATTTTACTTTTTTGCTGCGGCAATAACAGCGATACAGGCTGCGGAAATAATTCCGGCTGGGGAAATAATTCGGGCTGTGGCAACATTTTCGGCGGCGGAAATAATTCGGGCTGCGGCAATATCTTAGGCGGCGGAAACAATTTTGGCGGCAGAAATAATACGTGTGGTTGTAGTAGCGTTCCTCAAGAGAGAAATCAGGGAAGCGGCGGACGCAATGTAAGAGCTGAACAAAGAGGTGACGGCAGGCAGATGATGAATGAATCTTACGTGGATGATTCGCGCAGAGATAGAGGATTCAATTCATTTCCTTCACAAGGAAGTACATGTGGATGTGAAGACTAATTAACTTAAATTTTTTATGTAATCTGAAAATCCGGGACATTGTCTCGGATTTTTTATATGGCATTATATACAAATAAATGTTGTATATATGGCGCAAATTATGGAAAAGTTGTCCAAAAACTTGTCAATAAAAGATAGTAGTTGTAAAATGTTAGCATTATAAACAGATAAGGTAAAGTGAGATGCTAAAGTTAAGAATTGGTATTTGCGACGATGAAAAGTTGGTTATCGATGGATTGGAACGAATGATTGCAGAATGTTTGTGCGCAATCGGTCAGGATTATGAAATACATACATTTCTATCGGGGAGCGGTTTGATTAAAAAGGTGCAGGAGTTGGATGTGGTTTTTCTGGACGTTATAATGCCAGATATGGATGGATATGAAACCGGTAAAAAGATAAATAAGTTAAATCCGGGCTGCCGCATTATTATGGCAACAGGAGAAACCGAACATTTTGAAGAAGCCTTTAAAATAAATGCGGTTTGGTATTTGAAGAAACCTTTTAACAAAGAAGGGATAAAGGATGCTCTTACAAAAGTAATAAACTTATCTTTAGGAATGAGTGGCATAGAGCTGTATAAGGAAAGAAACAAATATTATGTTCTCCAAAAGAACATAAAGTACGTGCGCGCATATAACGGCTATACGGAATATTTTGTCGGAAAAGAAATTTTCAGACAAGAAATGTCCCTTAAGGGAGTGGAAAGAGAATTGGATAAAAGGTTGTTTTTTAGAATAGACAAAACCTATATCGTTAACTTTCTCTGGATTGATGCCTGCGAAGACGGGAAAATCTGGGTGGAAGGAAATGATTTTCTGCTTTCAAGAAGGAGAAAGAATAAATTTTATGAGGCCTATTTGCAGTATCAATCAGAATATACATAAGGACAAGGACAGGGTGCGTGAAGATGTTTTGGATACTGTTAGCTATTTATATTACGGAGTTAGTAAAATATGGGATATGGTTTTATGGAATCTGTTCATTAAGAGTAAAACGTCCTTGGGTAACAGCAGTAACGGTAATAGGATTTGCATTATTAGTCCGGTCCGGTTGTATCGATGAAAATACATTGTTGGCATTATGGAGCTTTACTTCCATAATAGTATATATATTTGTTGTAGATTGTGCTAAGAATGAAAAGGCATTAAATATTTTTAAGGCGGCATTTATGATAATATGTATAGGGGAAATTGTTGGTGGAATTATTTCTCCCTTTTCAGTGGAACAAAGTATTTCCTTTAAAAATGAGAAAATAATATATTTAATCAATAATATTATTGTTGTTACGATACTCTGTTTTGTTAATGTGATAAAAAGAAAGGTAAAATTGCCTAATAATGAAAAATGGAAAAGAATATATAAATTTGTAATATATATTTCTGCTTCGATTATGGGAATTGCAATATTCTTGACGATTGCAGGATTCCAGACTATTTCAAGATATAATCCGAATGAAAAAGTTATTTTGTTTTCAAAAATCATATCCATTATTTCCTTTATAAGCATTGCGTGCCTTGCAATGATTATGTTGTATATAGAAAATGAAAATAAGACAATCAAGAAATATCTGGAGACGGATGCGTTGCTATTGAAAACCCAGAGAAATCTCTACAATGCCATGCTTGCAAAGAATGAGGAAACGCGACGGTTTAGACATGATATGCAAAATCATCTTATCTGCTTAGGAGAATTGGCTTACCTCGGAGATGTATCCAAAGTACAGGAGTATGTGTCAGGAATAGAAGGACAATTTCGGGCAATTCAAAATAAAACCTATTCGGTAGGAAATGACATTATTGATGCAGTACTAAATTATCATCTCTCCTTTTTGGACAAAGATGTAAAAGTAAATATTAATGGTATGTGTTCCAATGATATTAAAATAAATGCGGTGGAGCTTTGTACGATTGTGTCAAATCTTGTTCAGAACGCGGTAGAAGCATTAAACAGATTCGAGTCTGTCAGTCGATATTTGACGATAAATATTTCCGGCAATCATAGTTGTATGCAATTTGAGATAAGAAATAGTGTATCGGAGCAGGAAGAAGATAGGAAAATAGTAAATGGGTTAATAGTTACTTCGAAAGCCGATAAGGAAAACCATGGAATCGGAATAAGAAACGTGAAGGAAACCGTGGAAAAGAACGGAGGTATTTTTAAAATAAATATTGACCAGGGAGAATTTATGGCAAAGGTTGCCATTCCGTTATTGTAGTTCGGACCAGTATGACCATTAAACGAGTTATAAGACCGTTAAATGAGAAATAATTGAACAATCTATACCCCTTGTGATATTTTGGTGGAAAAGGAGGTATGGTGTTATGTTTACTACATTAAGTGTATTCGGAAACTTTTGGAATTGGTTATTGGGTGGGGGAAATTAATTTATATTTTTGACAGTATAGGGTAGCTTTACTTTATAGCAAAAATATAAGTAACTTGCAAGATTTTGCTGGAATAGGATTGAAACAACTGATACTGTTCCTTGTTTCATGTTTTTGCTGATAAATATTCATCTGAGAAATGCAAAGCAGCATGAGAGGGCAAAGGGGAATTATTATATATATGCATTATCAAATGAATCGGTGTCAAACAGTAATATGAAAGAAAAGCGGAATAGTTAATAGTGCGCCTGTAATAATCCGGTTCCAGTAAAATTAAACAAGAAGTTATTAAGCACGATCTGCGGTGTCTTTAAGGGACGGTTGCAGGTTGTGTTTTTTAATTGAAGCAGCCGGTGTAAATGGCATTGACCAATCGGCCTTGCCTTGACGAAACTCTTTACCAATGCTAAACTTATTACATTCGAAAATGTTATATATTTAAACTTGGAGGCAATTATAATGATAGACGGTAAGAAGATACTTTTCAGCGGAATGCAGGCAACAGGAACCCTAACTCTCGGCAATTATTTAGGAGCACTTAAAAACTGGGTGACCTTGAGTGATGAGTACGAATGCTTTTATTCCGTTGTAGATTTACATTCCATAACGGTAAGGCAAGATCCGGCGGAGCTTAGAAAAAGGGCAAGAAATTTATTGATTTTATATATTGCGGCAGGACTTGATCCTAAGAAAAACTGTATTTATTATCAATCTCATGTATCCGGACATGCAGAGCTTTCATGGATATTAAACTGCTTTACCTATATGGGAGAGTTAAGCCGTATGACGCAGTTCAAAGATAAGTCTTCCAAGCACGCAGATAATATTAATGCCGGTCTTTTTACTTATCCAGTACTTATGGCGGCAGATATTCTTTTATATCAAGCCGATGTGGTTCCTGTCGGAAAGGATCAACTACAGCATTTAGTGATTACAAGAGATATTGCACAGCGTTTTAATGCTATTTACGGTGATGTATTTACGGTGCCGGAGCCGTATATCGGAAAAGCCGGAGCTAAAATTATGAGCTTACAGGATCCGGCAAAGAAGATGTCGAAATCGGACGAGAATCCTAATGCCAGCATTTATTTGATGGACGATCCGGATACGATTATCCGTAAATTTAAACGTGCGGTAACTGATTCGGAAGCGGCGATTATATACCGTGAGGAACAGCCCGGCATCAGAAATCTAATTGATATTTATTGCTCTTGTACCGGAAAGACGCCAGAGGAAACTGAAAGAGAATTCGATGGTAGGGGTTACGGAGACTTCAAGCTTGCGGTAGGAGAATCCGTAGTGAGCGTGTTAAAACCTGTACAGGATCGTTTTCAGGAACTGATTCAGGATAAAACGTATATTGACGGCATTATTAAGGAAAATGCTGAGAAAGCTAATTATTATGCGGGAAAGACCTTGCGCAAGGTTCAGAAAAAAATTGGTTTCCCTGAGAAAATCCGATAGAATGCAATTATGTAAAGTGCGAATATGAATGAAAAACGTTTTGAAGAAGCAAAAAATAAAGTAATCGGCATGCGCAGAACTCGTGACGGAATCGGCACATTGCAGGAAAAGACGGTACATGCCATCCTTAAGAATTATTATGCACCGGATCCTGCAATGCATGAAGTCTCTCTTCAGAATTATGTTGCGGATATTTATACGGGAGAGGAGATTATTGAGATTCAAAATGGAAACTTTTATAAGATCCGCTCGAAGCTAGAGGCATTTCTGGAAGAATATCCGGTCACTGTAGTTTATCCCATTCCGCATACGAAATGGCTCATATGGATCGATGAAGTGACAGGGGAACTCTCCAAGAAAAGAAAAAGCCCTGTGACAGGAAATGCATATCTGGCTTTTAATGAATTATATAGAATTAAGCCATATCTGAAAAATGCTAATTTGAAATTTTGCTTTCCGTTGATGGATGTGGAGGAATATCGGCTGTTAAACGGTTGGAGCAGCGATAAGAAAAAAGGCTCTTGCCGTCACGACAGAATTCCGGTCGCACTTTTTGAAGAAGTTATAATCGAAAGGAAAGAAGACTATCTGCAATTTCTTCCTTATGAACTTCCGCCGGAGTTTACTTCGGCCGATTTGGCAAAGAAAGCAAAAATTCCATTAAAGACAGCTAATCTTGTTTTGAATATTCTTCATTTTATGGAAGTTGTGAAGCGAATTGGCAAAAGCGGCCGTTTCTTTTTATACAAGATTGCGGATGACCTGGACTAATTTGTATTATTATATTGATATTGGTTTTATAAGGCAAAGTCTATTATACTGATGATACGATGCCGATAATACGTCAGATAGAAGAAGAGGAGTAAGAATTTTTTATGACGAAACAAACAGAAACTGCTCGTCAGTTTTTCTTTATAGAAAAAGCGAAGGGGCATATAGATGAACTTGCAAAGGCGCTTGGACGTACACCTACGTGTAATGTAACGACCTTCGGCTGTCAGATGAATGCGAGAGACTCGGAAAAGCTGGCAGGCATATTGGAACAGGTGGGTTACGAACTGATAGATTCAGAGGATGCCGACCTCGTAATTTACAATACATGTACAGTCCGCGATAATGCCAATCAACGCGTATACGGAAGATTAGGTTTTTTAAACAGTATGAAACATAAAAAGCCGCATATGAAAATTGCGCTATGCGGCTGCATGATGCAGGAAGATGCTGTCATAGATAAAATAAAAAAAAGCTACCGATTTGTGGATTTGATATTTGGAACACATAATATTTTTAAGTTTGCCGAGCTTTTATGTACTATGTTCGAATCCGAAGATATGGTAATCGATATCTGGAAGGATACCGATCAGATTGTGGAAGATTTGCCTGTGGAACGCAAGTATCCCTTTAAGTCAGGTATCAATATCATGTACGGCTGCAATAACTTCTGCAGTTATTGCATCGTCCCCTATGTGAGAGGGCGTGAAAGAAGCCGTAATCCCAAGGATATTATAAGGGAGATAGAACATCTTGCTGCAGACGGTGTCGTAGAGGTCATGCTGCTCGGACAAAATGTGAATTCTTATGGGAAGAACCTGGAAGAACCAATGAGCTTTGCGGATTTACTTCGTGAAGTTGAAAAAATCGAAGGAATCGAAAGAATCCGATTTATGACCTCTCACCCGAAGGACTTGTCGGAGGATTTGATTCAGGTCATGAAAGAATCGAAGAAAATATGCCGTCACCTCCATTTGCCTCTTCAATCCGGTTCAACCCGCATATTGAAGGCGATGAACCGCTGTTATACAAAAGAGCAATATCTTGCCATTGCTGAAAAGATAAGAAAAGAGATTCCCGATATGTCTATTACTACGGATATCATCGTAGGCTTTCCGGGCGAAATGCCCGAGGATGTGGAAGAAACTATCGATGTGGTAAAAAAGATACAGTATGACAATGCCTTTACATTTATTTATTCCAAACGTACGGGAACTCCCGCAGCAGCAATGGAGAATCAAGTGCCACAGGAAGTGGTAAAAGAAGGCTTTGACAAGCTTCTGAAGGTCGTACAAGATACGGCCAAAGAGCGTATAAAGCTTCTGCAAGGACAGACGTTATCAGCCCTTGTAGAAGAGATAAATGAACAGGATGCTTCCCTTGTCACAGGAAGGCTTTCCAACAATACTATCGTGCACTTTCCCGGAGATGCTTCCTTGATAGGCAAGATAGTAAATGTGAGGCTGAAGGAATGTCATGGTTTTTATTATGTAGGGGAAATAGCCGACTGAATTTCGGAATGTGAGAATGTATAAAATGATATATACTATCAATAGCGTTCGATTTACAAGCCCCACATTTTGTGGTATATTAAGGACGGGTGTACATATGAAGTATACCCGTTTATTAAATGAGAGAAGAACAGGGGAGAAAAAAAGTGGCGGAATTAACTCCTATGATGCAGCAATATATGGAAACGAAGAAAGAATACAAAGATTGTATTCTTTTTTACAGACTTGGCGACTTTTATGAAATGTTCTTTGAAGATGCTTTAACTGCATCGAAAGAACTGGAAATTACTTTGACCGGAAAGAACTGCGGGCAGGAGGAACGCGCACCGATGTGCGGTATTCCTTACCATGCGGTGGATGGATATTTAAACAAGCTGGTATCCAAAGGATATAAAGTAGCCATCTGCGAGCAGATAGAAGATCCGAAATTGGCTAAGGGACTTGTAAAAAGAGAGGTTGTCCGCATTGTTACGCCGGGGACAAACTTGAATATGCAGGCACTGGAAGAGACACAGAACAATTATTTGATGTGTGTTTCGTATTTTCCGAACAAAATAGGTATTTCCATTGCCGATGCTACGACCGGCGATTATTATCTGACGGAAGTAGACGATCTGCGCAGGCTTTTGGATGAAATCAATAAATATATGCCGTCAGAAATCATATGCAACGATGCGTTTATGGTCAGCGGCGCCGATATTGACGACTTGAAAAACAGGCTCGGTGTTACTGTGTATCCGCTGGAATCTCATTATTTTGACGATGATTCTTGCAGAAAATGTCTGATGAAGCATTTTCACGTACAGGTACTGACCGGACTCGGAATTGAAGACTTTCCCATCGGAACGATAGCAGCAGGTGCTCTATTGCAGTATCTGTATGAAACGCAGAGAACCTCCCTTAAGCATTTTACTCATTTGTATCCGTATCTCACGAATAAATATATGCTTTTGGACAGTTCTACCAGACGCAATCTGGAACTAACGGAGACTTTGAGGGAAAAGCAGAAAAGGGGTTCTCTTTTATGGGTGCTCGATAAAACCAAAACCGCTATGGGCGCAAGAACTTTGAGAAGCTATATCGAGCAGCCTCTCATCGATTCCGAGGCTGTTACCGCTCGTCAGGATGCGATTGAGGTTCTATGCAATAACGCCGTATCAAGAGATGAAATAAGAGAATATCTGAATCCCATTTATGACTTGGAAAGACTTCTCGGCAAAGTAAGCTATAAAACTGCCAATCCGAGAGACTTGGTTGCGTTTCGCAATTCCCTTGAGATGCTTCCTCATATTAAAGCTGTTCTGCGCGATTTGGACAGTGTGTTGTTAAAGAATATTGATAAGGATATTGACGGACTGGAAGATATTTGTCTTCTCATCGAGAATTCGATTATGGACGAACCGCCTATTGCCATAAAGGAGGGAGGCATTATAAAAGAAGGCTTTGATGAGACAATTGATAATCTTCGGCATGCCAAAACGGAAGGGAAAAACTGGCTTGCGAAGTTAGAGAACGAAGACAAGGAACGTACGGGTATTAAAAACCTCCGTATTAAGTATAATAAAGTTTTCGGCTATTATTTTGAAGTAACGAATTCTTATTTAGGAATGGTGCCGGAGGATTATATCCGTAAACAGACACTTTCCAATGCCGAAAGGTTTACGACTCCCAGGTTGAAGGAACTCGAGGATACGATTTTAAATGCAGAAGATAAATTATTCGCTTTGGAATATGATATATTTTGCAAAGTAAGGGATTCGATTGCCGGGGAAATCGAGAGAATACAGAAAACTGCAAAGGCTATAGCCGCGCTGGATGTTTTTGCCTCTCTTTCGCTGGTAGCGGAAAGAAACCAATATGTGCGGCCGAAAATAAATAAAAAAGGAATTATTAACATAAAAGACGGTCGCCATCCTGTAGTGGAAAAGATGATTGATAATGATATGTTCATCGCCAACGATACATACTTAGATAATAATAAAAATTGTATTTCTGTTATTACAGGGCCTAATATGGCAGGAAAGTCCACTTACATGAGACAGACGGCGTTGATTGTATTAATGGCACAGATTGGAAGTTTTGTACCTGCTTCGTCAGCGAATATCGGCATCGTAGACCGCATATTTACAAGAGTAGGAGCTTCCGATGATTTGGCGAGCGGCCAGAGTACATTTATGGTAGAAATGAACGAGGTGGCGAATATTTTGAGAAATGCTACGCAAAACAGCCTGCTCGTGCTGGATGAAATAGGCAGAGGAACCTCTACCTTTGACGGACTCAGCATTGCGTGGGCGGTGATAGAGCATATCAGCAACCGGAAGTATCTGGGGGCAAAAACGCTTTTTGCTACGCACTATCATGAATTGACCGAATTGGAAGGAAAAATGAGTAACGTTAATAATTACTGCATTGCTGTGAAGGAAAAGGGAGATGAAATCGTCTTTCTCCGCAAAATTATAAAGGGCGGTGCGGATAAGAGTTACGGTATTCAGGTAGCAAAGCTCGCTGGCGTTCCCGATATGGTAATCGACCGCGCCAAAGAAATCGTGGAGCAGCTCAGCGACAACGATATTACTGAAAAGGTGCAGAATATTGCAGTTGATAATAAAGCGGATAAAAGAACGGTGAAGAGATATGATGAGGTGGATCTGGAACAGATATCTTTGTTCGATACGGTAAGCGATAAAGATGTGCTTCAGGAATTGAAGGAGATAGATGTCACTACTTTAACACCGCTCGATGCGTTGAATACCTTGTACCGTTTGCAGAATAAGCTAAAAAATCGCTGGTAAATATTGTTGAAGGTTACGGAAAGGGGAGGAATTATGCCACAGATAAACTTACTTAGCAAGGACACGATAGATAAAATAGCTGCGGGCGAGGTCGTCGAACGTCCTGCAAGTGTAGTGAAAGAGCTTTTAGAAAATGCTGTCGACGCAGGGGCATCGGTTATTACTGTGGATATCAAAGAGGGAGGTATCTCATTTATCCGCGTGACGGATAACGGCGGCGGAATCGATAAAAGTGAAGTACCGAAAGCATTTCTCAGGCATGCCACAAGTAAAATAAGTACGGTGGAAGATTTAGCGCATATTGCCAGTCTCGGCTTTCGCGGAGAAGCGCTTTCCAGCATTGCCGCAGTATCCAAACTGGAATTAATTACGAAAACGAGGCAGGAACTCACTGGAATACGCTATGTGATAGAAGGTGGTTCGAAAAAAGAGTCCGAAGAAATCGGAGCTCCCGATGGGACGACGATTATCGTCAGAAACCTTTTCTTCAATACTCCTGTGCGTAAGAAGTTCTTGAAACAGCCGCAGACAGAAGGCGGTTATGTTTCCGATCTGATGGAGCACATGGCAATGTCCAATCCGAATGTATCTTTCAAATATATAAATAATGGACAGACACGCTTTCATACTTCCGGAAACGGTAGTTTGCAGGAAATCATCTATCGTATTTACGGTAAAGATATATCCTCATCCCTGCTTCCCGTGGATATCGAAGAACATGGGATACATATGTCCGGGTTCATAGGAAAGCCGGAAATCAACAGGGCAAACCGCAGCTTTGAGATATACTTTGTGAATGGCCGTTTTATAAAGAGCAATATTATTGGCAAGGCTATTGAAGAGGGATATAAGAAATATGTGATGCAACATAAATTTCCTTTTGTAGTTCTCCACTTTCAAATCAATTCTCAGGAAATGGATGTAAATGTACATCCGACTAAAATGGAAGTTCGGTTCACAAATCAGATGAAGCTCTATGATTTTATTTCAGAAAATATCTCAAGGATCCTTCATCAAACGGAATTGATTCCCGCAGTTTTGCTGGAGGAACAGAAAAAAGAAGTTCCTGAGAAGATCCCATCGGGTACGATTCCGGAACCGTTTGAGTCAAAGCGGCTTCAGCAAGGTCAGAAGGTTTCTGATGGCCAAGAGCATGTATGGGAGCAAAACAGTTCTCAGATTCCATATCGTTCTCAAGAAGAAAATGTTGTGAAGGAAGAACTTGCTTATGAGACTGCCGGTGCAGGAAAAGAAGAATCCGAAGATGATTTTTTTGTCGAAAATCGAATTTTGCCGCAAAAAGAAGAAATAGCGGAAATGCCGGACAAAATGCAGGATGTCCTGCAAAATCAATTTGCGGGAAGAATAATAGGAACGGAAAAACGTTCAGATATACAAGAAAATGCAAAGAATCATGCAAATATCATTAAAGCGGACGAGCATATTTTTGTCGAAAAACCGACACAGCTCAATCTGTTCGAGGAGAAGATGCTGACGAAAGAAGCGCGGACGCAATACCGTATCTTGGGGCAAGTATTCGATACTTACTGGCTCGTCGCATTTTCCGATAAGCTTTTTATCATCGACCAGCATGCTGCTCATGAAAAGGTGAAATATGAGAAATTCATAAAAGAACTTGAGAAACAGCAAGTGCAATCTCAAT
This sequence comes from Clostridiales bacterium, assembly GCA_012520655.1. Classification (GTDB taxonomy): domain Bacteria; phylum Bacillota; class Clostridia; order Lachnospirales; family Lachnospiraceae; genus Kineothrix. The sequence continues at coordinate 14,132 of JAAYNW010000035.1, forward strand.
TACTGGAACCTCCCGTTATCGTAACCTTGTCGGGCAGGGAAGAAAGTGTTATGAAAGAATATATGGATGGCTTCACGGATATGGGATTTGAAATAGAACTTTTCGGTGGGAATGAATATGCTATAAGAAGCGTACCGACGGAGTTGTACGGTTGCAGCGAAAGCAGCTTTTTTACCGAGATGCTAGATGAGTTGTCGGACAGGCCTCCGAAAGGGGCACCCTCGGTTATCAGCAAAAGAATTGCCACCATGGCGTGTAAGGCAGCTGTGAAGGGAAATATGTCTTTTAGCACGGCGGAAATGGAAACTTTAATCGATGAAATGCTTACTTTGGAGGATCCGTATCATTGCCCTCACGGAAGGCCGACTATCATATCTATGAGTAAATATGAACTGGAAAAGAAATTTAAGAGAATTGTATAATTAATAAAAAGGAAATTGCTTATGACAGATGTAAAAAAGCCTCTCATTATTTTGACAGGTCCCACTGCGGTGGGGAAAACAGCTTTATCCATCGAGTTGGCAAAAAAAGTGGGCGGAGAGATCATCTCCGCCGATTCCATGCAAGTATACAAGCATATGGATATCGGTTCCGCGAAGATACGTCCTGAAGAAATGCAAGGAGTTCCTCACCATATGGTGGATATTCTGGAACCGGAGGAAGAATTCAATGTTGTTCTTTTTCAAAGGCTTGTGAAAGAGTGCTTGAAGGGTATTTATGACCGGGGAAAGCTCCCCATTTTGGTTGGAGGAACCGGATTTTATATTCAGTCAATTCTTTATGATATTGATTTTACGGACAATGTAGAAAACACTGCTTATCGAAGAGAACTGGAAGCAATCGTTTCGGATAAAGGGTGTTCATTTCTTCATGAAATGCTTGAGAAAGTGGATAAAGAGGCGGCTGATTCCATTCATAAGAATAACGTGAAGAGAGTAATACGCGCTCTAGAATTCCATATGCTTACGGGAGAGAAGATATCGGAGCATAATGAAGAACAAAGGAAAAAAACATCTGCTTATAATTCCTGTTATTTTGTTTTGAATGACCTTAGAGATCTCCTCTATAAGAGAATAGATGAACGGGTAGATCTTATGATGGAGAACGGTTTGGTAGAGGAAGTGGATTATTTAAAAAACAAAGGTTGCACTAAAGATATGGTATCCATGCAAGGACTGGGGTATAAAGAAATATTAAGCTATCTGAACGGCGAAATAACCTTGGAACAGGCAGTGTATCGGATTAAAAGAGATACCAGGCACTTTGCCAAGAGACAGCTTACCTGGTTTCGCAGGGAACAGGATGTTATCTGGATAAATAAAAACGAATTTTTATATGATGATAATTCAATTCTTGATTATATACTTATGAAATGTGAGGAGATACGAAAAAATGCCTGAAAATAAGGATATGTATAAATTGCTCGGTATATCGGAGGAGGTCTATGCTTACGGAGAAAAAGTATGGCAGGAATTGAAGTTCCGCTTTGAAGAAATCGACCGGATAGCCGAATATAATCAGTTGAAAGTAATAAAAGCTATGCAGGAAGCGAAAGTCAGCGAGGCCTGCTTGCTCGGTACGACGGGATACGGATATAATGATTTGGGAAGAGATACGTTAGAAGCGGTGTATGCAAAGCTGTTTCATGCGGAGGATGCTCTGGTGCGTCCCCAGATTACATGCGGGACGCATGCGCTCGCCCTCGCGCTCATGAGCAATTTGCGACCGGGGGATGAACTCCTTTCTCCCGTAGGAAAGCCATACGATACTTTGGAGGAAGTAATCGGCATCCGGTCGTCCAAGGGATCACTTGCCGAGTATGGGATTACTTACAAGCAGGTGGATTTGCTTCCCGACGGAACTTTTGATTATGATAATATAAGGAAATCAGTCAATGAAAAGACAAAGCTAGTTACCATCCAGCGTTCTAAGGGGTATCAGACAAGACCTACATTGTCCGTTGAAAGAATCGGCGAGATAATAGCTTTTATAAAAGGGATCAAACCGGACGTTATTTGCATGGTAGATAACTGTTATGGAGAATTTGTAGAGACCATCGAGCCCTCGGATGTAGGAGCGGATATGATAGTTGGCTCTCTAATTAAAAATCCGGGAGGTGGATTGGCTCCTACAGGCGGATATATTGCCGGAAAAAAAGAATGTGTGGAAAACGCTGCATGCAGGCTTACTTCCCCCGGACTGTCCAAAGAAGTAGGTGCTTCGCTTGGAATTCTTCCTTCTTTTTATCAAGGACTTTTTCTGGCACCCACAGTTACGGCAAGCGCCCTAAAAGGAGCTGTTTTTTCCGCGAACCTTTATGAGCGTTTAGGTTTTTGCGTAGTACCGGACAGCAGACAGTCCCGCCACGACATCATTCAGGCGGTTACCTTTGGCACTCCTGAGGGAGTTATTTCATTCTGCAAGGGTATTCAGAGCGCCGCGCCGGTGGATAGCTTTGTGACTCCGGAACCGTGGGATATGCCGGGGTATGATAGCCGGGTAATTATGGCAGCCGGCGCTTTCGTATCCGGTTCCTCCATCGAGCTATCGGCAGACGGACCTGTTAAACCTCCTTACGCTGTATATTTTCAAGGAGGACTGACATGGCCGCACGCGAAGTTTGGCATCTTAAAGACCATACAGCAACTTATTGATGACGGCGTTATTCCTATAGAAAAAGCCATATGATATATCATTTGGTTTCTTGTCGTATTTCGTAAAGTAATATGATTATTTAAAGAAAAGTTAAGAAAAAAATATCGGAAATTTATGTACATGAAAAGCGATGTGTGATATTATGAATATTAGTTATGCTATTAATTATGGAGGCATTATATGCGAAAGAAAAATAACTGGACTTGCCTTTTGTTAATACTTGCAGGTATTGTTCTTGGAGGATTCGTCGGAAACCTTTTCCCTAATTCGTGGATTAATTTTGGACAGACCTTTGGCCTTACCAGTCCGTTTATCTTGGATCTCGGAATATTATGTGTCACCTTTGGTCTGACTATTAAAATAACAATAGCCAGCATTATCGGTATTTTTGCAGGCATAGTTATTTATCGCTTCATATAATCTTTTCCTTACGAGTGATTTTAGCTCGTTCTGCCCGGAGAGTGCTTGGGAAAGAGTGTATTATGAGCAATAAACGTCTATTAAAGACACCGTTTGTCAATGCGGAGATGCCCTATGAAAAATTTATGCGGCTAGGTGCGGGAGCACTAACGGAAGCTGAGCTTCTTGCTATTATTATTCGGACAGGCACCGCGGACAATTCCCCTGTGGAGCTCGGAAAAAAGGTGCTTAGCCTTTCTTCCGTAAAGGACAGCGGCCTTAATGGCCTTCATTGTGTCACATTAAAAGAGCTTATGAGTATTAAAGGAATCGGCGAAGTTAAGGCTGTTAAAATAAAATGTCTTGCGGAATTTTCCATGCGCATGGCAATGGCCAGAGCCGAAGAAAAACTCCAGTTTTTAAAACCTTCATCAGTTGCCGAATATTACATGGAGAAGTTAAGGCATGAGAAAAAGGAGAGGGTTATTTTATTACTTCTGGACAATCGGTCCCGCCTTTTGGATGAGTGCCTTTTATCCATAGGAACCGTCAATACGTCCTTACTTTCTCCGAGAGAGGTTTTTCTTGCGGCACTGAAAGCGGAAGCCGTTCATATTATTCTGCTACACAATCATCCAAGCGGAGATCCTACACCGAGCAAGCAGGATATACTTATTACGGACAAAGTAAAAAAATTAGGCAGTATGATCGATATCATACTTATAGATCACATTATAATCGGAGATAACAAATATATGAGCTTCAAGGAAGCCGGTTTACTATAGAAAGGGGTTTGTCGCTTTGGGAAACAATGCATTCGGTATTGACTTGGGAACAAGCAATATCAAAATTTACAACAAGAGCGATGACAATGTCATAACTGAGAAAAATATGATTGCCATCGAAAATAAGAATACTCTTTTTGCTTATGGAAATTCTGCTTTTGAAATGTACGAAAAAGCACCTGCTAATATTCATATTTCTTACCCGTTAAGTAACGGTGTGATTGCTGATATTAAGAATATGCAGACTTTGATTAAATATTTTATCGGGGATTTGGTGAAAGGAAACGGAAAGCCGGCCGATTATTATATTGCAGTTCCTACCGACGTTACCGAAGTAGAAAAAAGAGCCTTTTATGATTTGATAAAAGATGCCAATGTGAAGTCACGAAAGATTATGGTAGTCGAAAAAGCGGTAGCCGACGGGCTGGGGATGGACATCGATGTGAAGAATTCGCAAGGAGTTCTTGTTGTAAACGTGGGCTATGATACGACGGAAATTTCCATCCTATCCTTGGGAGGGATTGTGCTTAGCAGACTGATTAAGGTCGGAGGGCAGAAGTTCGATGATGCCATTCGTGCAGCGATACGCCGTGAATTTAGTTTGATTATAGGAGGAAAGACAGCGGAAAATGTAAAAATTGCCCTAAAAGATCTGGAAAAAGGACAAAAGGACGCTGTCGTATACGGTCGTGACATTGTTACAGGACTTCCGGTAGAGCGTGAGATTCCGACCACACTTGTGGACGAATCCTTAAAGGAAAACTTTAATACAATTATTGACAATGTAAAGGTTATTTTGGAGAGAACTCCTCCCGAACTTGCGGCGGATATATACAAACACGGAATCTATCTGACCGGAGGCGCTTCTCAGGTAAATCATTTGGCAGAGCTTATGAGCAACGGCACCGGCCTTAAGGTTCAGCTTTCAGAGAATCCAATGACGAGCGTAGCTTTGGGCCTTGCAAAAATTATTAAAGATGATAATTATAAATCAGTAGCATATGCGATTGAAGGAATGAGCAAATGAGTCCAATAATAAAAAAAAGAGGAGAGAAGTTTACGTTACCAAGTAAATATCTCCTTTTTATTTTAACAATTCTTTGTGTAGGAACAATTATCCTCACATTCAATACGAATATTCTCAGCGGCACATTAAATACGGCGGTCGGCTATGTTATTGTGCCTTTTGAGCAAGGGATTAGTTCGGTAGGCAAATGGCTATCCAATCGCTCCGAAGAATTAGTTCAAATAAGAGAACTGCTTACGGAGAATCAATCTTTGAAAGCGCAAATCGATGAGCTTACCATCGATAATACGCAGCTTCAGCAGGAACGGTATGAACTGACGAATTTGAGAGAGTTGTACAAGCTGGATTCCCAATATGAAGAATATGAGAAAATCGGCGCCAGAATTATAGCGCGCGATGCAGGCAATTGGTTTCATTCATTCGTCATCGATAAGGGCGAGCAGGATGGAATCCAGGTAGATATGAATGTAATGGCCGGAAGCGGACTTGTCGGACGCATCGTAGATGTAGGTCCTAATTGGGCGAAGGTATCTTCGATTATCGCGGACAACTCCAATGTCAGCGGTCAAGTGCTCGCCACTGCCGATAATTTGATTGTTTCCGGCGATTTGGAACTGTATGCGGAGGGAGTTATCCGGTTTGAGCAGTTAGTAGACAGCTCCGATAAAGTGGTGGAGGGAGATAAGATTGTCACCTCCAATATAAGCGACAAATATCTGCCTAATATATTAATAGGTTATATCAGTACATTGAATATCGATTCCAACAATATTACGAAATCGGGGTTACTTACTCCGGCCGTGGACTTCGAACACTTGGAAGAGGTTCTTATCATATTGGAACTCAAGCAAAAGGTAGAATAACAGCTTCTGAATAAGCAAAGAAAGGAGATATGTACATTGAAAAGAACGATTGTGATGGCATTATTAATATTTGTTTGTTTTCTGTTACAATGTACTGTTTTTCATTCTTTGGCTTTCGGCGGAATTGTTCCGAATCTGCTGATTGTACTCACTGCGTCTTTCGGTTTTATGAGAGGAGAAAGGAGCGGTCTATTAATCGGATTTTTTAGCGGGCTTTTCATCGATATCTTTTTTGGGGAAGCCATTGGTTTCTATGCACTTCTCTATATGTATATCGGATATACCAATGGTAAATTCAATCGTATTTTTTATCCGGAGGATATAAAGCTTCCAATAGTCCTTATTATCGGAAGCGATTTATTTTATGGCCTGATGTGCTATATTTTGTTGTTTTCAATGAGAGCGAGATTTAATATCGGATATTATTTCAGACATATCATACTTCCTGAAATCGTTTATACGATTGTAATTACGATTTTTTTGTATCCTATAATACTTTGGATAAACCGCAAATTGGAAACGAGTGAGAAAAGAGGTGCAAAGAAATTTGTTTAATCGTTTTGAACATCTAAAAGAAAATTTTTTAAATACTGTTAATGTACGTTTACTCATACTGACTGTCATATTTATTGCACTTGGTGTTCTGATGATTTACCGTGTTTTCGACCTTCAAATCGTAAACGGAGAATCTTATTTGAACGATTTTCGTCTCAAAACGACAAAAACAAAAACACTTCCCAGCACGAGGGGAAATATTTATGACAGAAACGGTAATTATCTTGCCTATAACGATCTTGCTTACAATGTGACAATTGAAGATGTATATGAATCCGGAAGATCAAAAAATGCAAAGCTGAACGAAACGATTTACCGACTGATTCAAATGATTGAGAAAAACGGGGACAACATTGTCAACGATTTTAATATAATTCTTGATAGTGACGGAAATTATGCATATGCTGTTGAAGATAGACAGCTCATGCGTTTTCTGGCGGATGTATATGGATATACTACAATTGATGAAATGATGGAAAAGGGATACAAATATGCGACGAAGACTGCAGCGGAAGTCGTAAGCGATCTGTGTGGCAGCGATCGTTTCGGAATCGGGACATATACGGATCCCGGTAACAGCAAATCCTTTGTTCCTGAGATGGGCTATACGAAAGAAGATGTCCTAAAGATTCTGACAATTCGCTATGCCCTTAACACAAATAGTTTTCAAAAATATATTGCCACTACAGTCGCTTATAATGTAAGTGAAGAAACAGTAGCTGTTGTTATGGAAAACGCTAACGAGTTGGATGGCGTGGATGTTGCTGAGGACACGGTGCGCAGATATGTGGACAGCGTTTATTTTTCTCAGATTATAGGCTATACGGGTAAAGTATCCCAGGAGGAGCTTACTACGCTGCAGGCACAGAACAGCAGCAAATATGATTTGAATGATACCGTAGGAAAATCCGGAATTGAATATTCCATGGAAGAGCAGCTTCAAGGAACGAAGGGCTCTGAAGATGTAGTTGTTGACAATATGGGAAAAGTTATTGAGACAAGCAATCGAATAGAACCGGTTGCGGGAAATGACTTATTCCTTACAGTAGATAAAGATTTACAGGAAACGGTCTATGATATTCTGGAATCCAAGTTAGCCAGCATACTTCTTACGAAAATACGTAATATAAAGGAATATAGACCTAGTGAAGATTCGGGGAGCAGCGATATCCTCATTCCTATCGACGATGTGTATTTTGCGTTGCTCAACAATAATGTAATTGATATAAACCATTTTACGGAGAAAGATGCAAAAGAGAGTGAAAAAGCAGTATTTGAAAAGTTTATAAGTAAGAAAGAAGTTGTAGTGAACACATTAAGGCAGGAGCTTACGGAGGCTAAGACACCATATAAAGAACTTACCTTGGAATACCAAGTATATGAAAGCTTTATTACATCAATGCTAAATTCCAACTCCGTAATTATGGAATCGCAAATAGATAAGTCCGACCCTACTTATACAGCATGGGCGACGGATGAGACGATTAGCTTAAATGAATATCTTAATTATGTAATCTCCAAGAATTGGGTAGATGTCACCAAGCTTGACCTCAATAGTCAATATTCTAACTCAGAAGAAATATATGCACAATTATTGGAATATATCTTCAAAAATATCGATAATAATTCGGGATTCAATAAAAAGATATATAAATATATGATATACAACAACGATATATCGGGAAAGCAGATATGCAATATTTTGCTGGAACAAAAGCTTGTAGATATAGAAGAAGAAGAACTGAATAACTTCAATGCAGGCCTTGTTTCTCCTTATGATTTTATGCTAAACCGCATCAGAAATCTGGATATTACTCCGGCGCAGCTCGCCCTTGATCCACATTCCGCTTCTGTGGTAGTAACGAATGTGAATACCGGAGAAGTACTAGCGCTCGTTTCCTATCCCGGATACGACAATAACAGAATGGCAAACGGTGTGGATGCAGATTATTTTTCGTCACTTCTAAACGATTTGTCGACGCCGATGATTAATTATGCCACCTATCAGAAGACGGCACCCGGTTCTACTTTTAAGATGGTAACGGCGACTGCCGGACTTATGGAAGGAGTCATAACTCCCAGCAGCACTGTTGTTTGTACGGGTACTTTTGATAAGATTGACCCGGCGCGACCGCCTCATTGCTGGATATGGCCGCGAGGCAGCCACGGTTCCCTCGATGTGTCAGGAGGTATACAGAATTCCTGTAACAACTTTTTTTACGAAGTCGGGTTTAGGCTCGGAACGTTAGGAGACAGATATATTTCGGATTTAGGGCTTCAGAAGCTGACAAAATACGCGGATTTATATGGACTAACAGAGCCTTCGGGAGTGGAAATTGAGGAGTCACTGCCGCAAGTATCCGATGAAGATGCGGTGCGTTCTGCCATCGGACAAGGAACAAATAACTATACGACTGTCGGACTTGCGCGATACGTTACAACAGTAGCAAACAGCGGAACGTGCTATAATTTAACATTATTGGATAAATTAACAGATCACAATAAGAATACTTTAATAGATTATTCGGCAGAGGTACGCAATACGATAGATATGGATGAAGCATATTGGAACAGTATTCATTCAGGCATGCGTAAAGTTGTAGAAGCGAAAAGCTATTATAGTGGCCTGGGCGTAAATGTTGCGGGAAAAACAGGTACTGCACAGGAGAGCAAGAGCAGGCCGAATCATGCGTTATTCGTATGCTATGCACCTTATGAGAATCCCGAAATCGCCATTGCGGCGAGAGTAGCCAACGGTTATACGTCTGATTATACTGCTCAGATAGCGAAAGATGTCATTCAATATTACTTTAATCTGGTGGATGAAGAAGAGATAACAGGCACCGCTGAAGTTCTTGCAGGCGGTAGTATAAATACGGATTAACCGTAAAAGTAATGCTCAGCCGGCGCCGGCGACTGCGGCGCCATAGCAGAATGGAGATTGAAATGAAAAATGCTGTAATTATTAAGAGCTTTCAAAATGGAATTTCTGTCTATCTGGATGAGATGCTTCCGTTTGAAGAGCTTTTAAATGAAATTGCCTTTAAGTTCAAAGAATCCAACCATTTTTTTAAAAATGCAAAAATGGCCATTTCTCTGGAGGGAAGGCATCTATCAGAAGAGGAAGAAAGACTTGTTCTGGATACGATAAGTGTCAATTCGGATATACATATCGTATGCCTTGTAGGAAAAAATGAAGAGACTAACCAGAATTACCTAAAAGCTTTGCAACAATTGGAATACCGCAACAACAATCAGGAGGACGAAGGCCATTTTTATAGGGGAACGCTGAGAAACGGTCAGATATTGGAGACTGAATCGAGTATCGTAGTTCTAGGGGATGTCTATCCGGGAAGTTCTATAATCTCTACGAAGGATATTGTTATTTTAGGAGGACTTTTCGGCAAGGCCTACGCAGGAGGAAACGGTAATGAAGGACACTTTGTGGTTGCGCTTGAAATGTCGCCGGAGAAACTAAAGATCGGTGATTTTAAATATAAAAGTAATGATAAACAAATAAGATGGCCCATTAAATCAAAAGTACAGCCGAAAATTGCATATGTGAAAAACAACAGAGTTGTAATGGAACCTATTACCAAAGAATTACTAAGCGATCTTACATTATAATTATATGAAAGATAAGATTGATTGTCCGCAAGGACAAGCTTAGGGGACGAAATTATTCATTTTGGAGGAATATGTATGAGTGAAGTAATTGTCGTCACATCAGGTAAAGGCGGAGTAGGGAAGACCACTACCTCCGCAAATGTAGGGACAGGTTTAGCGGTGATGGGAAAGAAAGTAGTCCTCATTGATACGGACATCGGGCTTAGAAATCTGGATGTCGTCATGGGACTGGAAAATCGAATCGTGTATAATCTGGTAGATGTTATCGAAGGAAAATGCAGAGTAAAGCAGGCGCTTATCAAGGACAAGCGTCATCAAAGCCTCTACCTAATGCCTTCAGCCCAGACAAAGGATAAAACAGCAGTTACTCCGCAGCAGATGATCAAGATGATTCACCAGTTGAAGGAACAGTTCGATTATATTATTTTGGATTGTCCTGCAGGAATTGAGCAAGGATTCCAGAATGCCATTGCCGGTGCGGACAGGGCGCTTGTAGTTACGACGCCGGAAGTTTCAGCTATCAGGGATGCCGATAGAATTATCGGCCTTTTGGAAGCGAACGAATTCAAACAGATTGATCTGATTATCAACAGAATACGCTATGATATGGTAAAAAGAGGGGATATGATGAGCGCAGCAGACGTTGTGGACATCCTTTCCATTCCTCTCATAGGTATTGTACCGGATGATGAAAATGTAGTAATAGCGACTAACCAGGGAGAACCTCTTGTAGGAAATGATACTATGGCAGGACGTGCTTATCAAAATATATGTGAGCGCGTACTCGGTAAAGAAATCCCGTTTATTGATTTTGAAAAAACGATTTCTTTTTGGACAAGAGTAACAGGTATATTTCACAAAAATTAAGGAGGGGTTTTAATGGGATTCGGAAAATTTTTTATGAGAAAGAGTTCCCGGGAAATAGCCAAGGATAGGTTGAAAATATTATTGATATCCGACCGGGTAAATTGCTCTCCGGAAATGATGGATATGATAAAAACGGACATTGCAAAAGTAATTTCAAAATATATGAAAATCGATGCAAAAAGTATGGAAATTCAAATTACGAAAACGGGAACAAAAGGGCGTATGAAGACGCCATCTTTATATGCCAATATACCTATTATTGATGTGAACAAATAGTATAGATGACAAAAGAAAAAAATAGCTTGGCTTGGAGGGAAAAAAATGCTGAAACAATACAGAATACGGGATTATGACTTTAAGCTTGTTATTTTAGTGATTTCCCTCACTGTAATCGGTATCTTCGCAGTAGGCAGTGCAAAAGAATCAATGCAGAAAACACAGATTGCCGGATTTATATTAGGTTTATTTCTTATGGTCGTGATTTCTCTCTTTGACTATTCTGTACTGCTGAAGCTATACTGGCTGTGTTATGTGGGTAATATTATCCTCCTCTTACTGGTTCCCCTGATGGGAGAGTCGATAAATGGCGCGCAGCGTTGGGTGGAGCTTTTCGGCATTCAATTTCAGCCGTCGGAAACTGCGAAAATTTTGTTGATTCTGTTTTATGCACAGTTTATAATGAAACATAAGGAGAAATTGAATACCTTCAAAAATATCGGGCTATGTTGCCTGTTTATACTTCCTCCGCTCATTTTAATTTACAAACAACCTAATCTGTCTATGACGATAGTATTGGCAGTTGTTTTTTGTGTTATTATGTTTGTGGGAGGTGCACACTGGAAGCTGATCATAGGAGTACTGGCGGTTACTGTTCCTGCTTTTATCATAGTGCTCAGTATTATATTACAGCCCGATCAAGACTTGATAAAAGGATATCAGCAGACGCGTATTCTCGCATGGTTATATCCGGAAGAATATGCGACGACAGAAGCTTATCAACAATTGAATTCTATAATGGCGATCGGTTCCGGGCAATTACAAGGTAAAGGATATAAAACAAATGTAATAAGTTCGGTAAAAAACGGTAATTTTATTTCGGAGCCTCAGACGGACTTCATTTTTGCCGTAATCGGAGAAGAGTTTGGTTTTATCGGTACATGCGCAGTAATTGTACTGGTTATTCTCATTACATTGGAATGCATTATTGTCGCACGTAAGTCAAAGGATCTTGCGGGTTCGATTATCGCGGCAGGAATGGCCGGGTTGATAGGATTTCAAGGGTTTTTAAATATCGGGGTAACAACAGGTCTGCTTCCGAATACGGGAGTTACACTTCCGTTTGTAAGTTACGGACTCACATCTTTGGTCAGCTTATATATTGGAATAGGATTTGTTTTAAACGTTGGTTTACAATGTAAAAATAAATATTAACATAAGAGAGGGTATAAGTATGAACATTGCACTAATTGCACATGACGCAAAAAAGAAATTAATGCAGAATTTTTGTATTGCTTACAAAGGAATATTGAGCAAGAACGAGCTTTTTGCAACAGGAACGACAGGAAGGCTGATTGAGGAAGTTACTAATTTGAACGTGCATAAATATCTTGCGGGTCATTTGGGGGGTGAGCAGCAGATCGGTGCACAGATTGAGCACAATGAAATGGATCTTGTTATTTTTCTGCGCGATCCGTTAAATCCGAAGCCTCATGAACCGGATGTCAATAACGTGATACGTTTGTGTGACGTTTATAACATTCCTTTGGCAACCAATCTTGCTTCGGCAGAACTACTTATAAAATCGCTGGATAGAGGAGACTTAGAGTGGCGTGAGATGTATAAATAGCAGAATTCTATGTTTGTGTATATGTGCAGGATTGTTGAGCGGTATTCTTACTGGCTGCGGAAGCACTTCTTATGGAATGGCATATTCGCCTGATTATCCTGTAAGCAGTTATCGCATTGCTGTTTCAGAAGAAAATATGGATACAGCTACGCCTTTTGCCGCTGATTTGTGCGTTGTGGACGGCAATATTACTGATGGATTGGATATTAATCAGTCAACTTCAGCGGCGCTTTTTTCCTTATCTTCTAAAGAAACGCTTTATGCCAAGAACGTACACGAAAAGCTTGCTCCGGCTAGTCTTACAAAAGTCATGACTGCACTTGTAGCATTAAAATACGGTTCTCCCGACGATGTTCTGACCGCTTCCTCCAATGTCAAGATAACGGAGTCAGGAGCTCAGACGGTTGGCATAAAAGAAGGCGATCAGATGACACTGACGCAGGCGCTTCATTTGCTTCTCATCAATTCAGCCAATGATGCAGCCATATTGATTGCAGAAGGTATCGGTGGCTCTGTGGAAGGATTTTGTGATTTGATGAATAAAGAAGCGAAAGCGATTGGAGCGACGAACAGTAATTTCGTGAATCCTCACGGACTCACAGCGGATAATCATTATGTGACGGCTTACGATATGTATTTGATTTTTAACGCCGCACTGGAATATGATTTAATCAATGAGATTATTGCCATGCCATCCTATAGTACTGTCTATAAAGATAAAAACGGGAATAATAAAGAGATTTCCGTAAATACGACGAATCTGTATCTGCAGGGAGAAAAAGGTGCTCCCGATGCGGTAACGGTTATCGGTGGTAAAACCGGGACGACCAATGCAGCCGGACATTGCCTTATAATCCTATCCAGAGATTCTTCGGGGAATCCATATATTTCCGTAATTCTTCGTTCGGAAGAGAAGGATGTTCTCTACTCCGAAATGACGGATTTGTTAGGCGAAATAAAGAATTAACAGTTGTTTTTTAATATAATATAAACTATAATATAAATAGGCCTATTAATAAGTTATTATAGGCCGAATTTACTATAGGAGGGTTCACCAATGGTTCAATTAATAGTAGGTAATAAGGGAAAAGGCAAAACAAAACATTTACTGGATAAGGTAAATGCCGAAGTGAAAGAAGCATCAGGAAATATTACATATTTGGATAAAAGTACAAAGCATATGTATGAATTGAATAATAAGATTCGTCTGATTAATGTAACGGATTATATGATTACAAACAGCGATGAATTTCTTGGTTTTATTTGCGGTATTATCTCTCAGGATCACGACTTGCAGCAGATGTATTTTGACAGCTTCTTGAAAATAGCATGCTTGGAAGGAAAGGATATTCTTCCTACAATCGAAAAATTGGAAAAAATTGGAGAATCATTTGGCGTAGATTTTATTTTAAGTATTTCATTAGATGAAAATGAATTACCGGAAGTTATGAAGTCAAAGGTTATTGTAGCTCTTTAATTATAATTTGCTTTACTTATGTTAAAATAGGCCTCGGATACCTTACCGGGGCCTTTCCTTTGTAGAATCAGAAAATTTGGGAGGTTTTGGATTGAATAATCAGAATTCCAATAAGGTAACAAAATATAGAAGGCCGCTCAATCTTAATATCGGGATGATATTTTTTGCTGTAATTTTTATCTATATTATCATCTGTACCTTTATGTATTTTACTTCCAAACACATTGTAGCTTATGAGGTTAAGGCCGGAGCTTTATCTATCAACAATATATATAAAGCTGTTGCTCTCAGAGATGAGACGATTGTTAATGCGACCGACGCTGGTTATGTGAATTATTTTGCCCGCGAAGGGGCCAAGGTCGCGGCTGGCGATCTCGTATATGCCGTCGATGAATCCGGTAAGCTATCCGATTATATTAGTTCGACCTCTTCTGGAGAAAATTCATTGTCCAAAACTGATTTATCCGAATTAAAAACGGAAATTGTAGGGTTTTCGAGCACATTTGACCCCAGAAATTTTGCGGAAGCTTATGATTTTAAGTACAGTATGCAAGGTAACGTGCTTAAGCTTGCCAACTATAATATTCTGGAAAGCATCGATGCCATTCAAACCTCCGGACTTGATGGATTGGTTAAGCAATGTGCAGCACCGTCAGCCGGTGTAGTTGTCTATTCCACAGACGGGTATGAAGCACTTACCTTGGAACAAATGACAACGGAATTGCTTAAACCGGAAAGTTATGAAAAAAATCAGCTTATCGGCAATGAATTAATTGCGGCGGGAGACCCCGTGTATAAACTATCTACCAATGAGGACTGGGCCCTTGTTATACAAGTCGATAAAGACAGAGAGGAAGAATTGCTGGAGGCAGAGTATGTAAAGGTAAAATTCTTGAAAAACCAGGAGACCTCATGGGGAAAGGTGGATTCTTATACGAATGAAGAAGGAGATATTTTTGTAAAACTTACATTTACTAATTCTATGATTACTTTTTGTACGGAGCGTTTCGTAGATATCGAGCTGATTCTTGAAGATGAAGCCGGATTAAAAATTCCCAATTCCTCCATAGTGGAAAAGGAGTTCTTTATTGTTCCGAAACGCTTTATCACGAAGGGGGGAAACAGCAATTCCTACGGGGTGCTGAGAGAAGCATATACGGAAGACGGAACGGCAACGACAGAATTTATTGAAACATCTATTTACAATGAAAAAGATGACGAATATTATGTGGATGATTCTACTCTTAGAATAGGAGATTATCTCGTTATGCCTGAAGGAACGGAAAAGTATGCGGTAAGCAAAAGGGGAAGCCTTATAGGCGTATATAATATCAATAAAGGGTATGCTGATTTTAAACAGGTTAACATTCTATACAGCAACGACGAATATTCGATTGTGCAATCTAACACGGCATATGGGCTTAATGTATACGATTATATTGTTTTGGATGCGTCAACCGTAAGCGAAGATGAATTAATATATGAATAATTTTTATAGTAAAATTAATAAATAGGAAAGATGTGACGAAAGGAGAAGATATATGGTGAATATGAATGACGTTAATAATCTCGCCGATGATGTTATTGCCGGAAATATCGGACAGGTGGAGAAGAATATTCTTGAGGCCTGTAAAAGGGCCGGCCGGGAGCCTGAAGAGGTGATGCTGATTGCTGTCAGCAAAACAATGCCGATATCTTCACTTAAGAAAGCATATGAATGCGGATGTAGGCATTTTGGTGAGAATAAGGTGCAGGAACTCGTTGAAAAGTATGAACAGATGCCGAAAGATATTAAATGGCATATGATAGGTCATTTACAGAGGAATAAGGTAAAATACATCATTGATAAGGTTTATCTCATTCATAGTGTGGACTCGTTAAAGCTTGCTGAGGAAATAAGTAAAGAAGCGGTTAAGAAAAATGTCACCGCACACATTCTTATTGAAGTAAATATTGCAGAAGAGGAGTCCAAGTTCGGAACAAAAAGGGACGAAGCGGCTGCTCTTATAGAGAGCATTGCGAAGCTGCCGTCGATAAAAGTAGAAGGATTGATGACGGTAGCACCATATGTAGAAAATTCAGAAGAAAACAGACAATACTTTGTAAGCTTACGTCAATTATCTGTTGACATAATGAAAAAAAACAATGATAATGTTAATATGAATGTTTTGTCAATGGGTATGACCGGTGATTATGAGGTAGCTATTGATGAGGGAGCAACCTGTGTCCGGGTCGGGACAGGCATATTTGGCGAAAGACATTATAATAGTTAAGGAGATATAATGATGGGAGTAATGGATAAATTTTTGAACTATATGAAATTAAACGATGAAGATGAAGACTATTATGACGAAGATTACTACGATGATTCTGATGAGACTCCTAAAAAGGTGACCACACAAAAAGAAGAACTTCCAATTATAGAAGAAGCTTCTGCCAAGAAAGCATCACCTAAGATTACTCCTATGGCAAGACAGCCGAGAAAAATGGTGGGAGCAGGTATGGAGGTATGTGTGATTAAGCCTACTTCCGTAGAAGATGCGAGGGAGATTACAGAGACTTTACTGGCTAATAGAACCGTAGTTCTTAACCTGGAAGGACTGGATGTGGATATTGCGCAGCGTATTATCGATTTTACTTCCGGTTCCTGTTTTGCAATGAGCGGTAATCTTCAAAAAATATCGCATTACATATTTATTATTACCCCTGCAAGCGTAGATATTTCCGGAGATTTTCAAGAACTTTTATCAGGAGCTTTTGATGTACCTATTAATAGATAAAATGAAAACTTCCCTTACATTCAGGGAAGTTTTTGTGTAATTAAAATCGGAAAATATGATTTGACTGGAGGATGATAAAAGCCTATGGCGCAGAGACTGACAATAAACTATGAAAAAAAACCATGCTATGATATCGTGTTTTCACGGACCTTCGACGAATTTCAAGTTGAACTCGACAATTTACAGACAGAAGGGCGGCGTATTTGCATCGTTACGGATTCTGCCGTGGAAGCTTTGTATGCACAGACTATTTTGGACTTGGTTAAAGACAAATGTAAAAAGGCGGTTATTTTTACTTTTCCATCAGGGGAACAAAGTAAAAATTTAGAGACTGTAAGGCAGGCATATACTTTTCTCATAGAAGAAGAGTTTGACAGGAAGGATTTGCTCATTGCATTAGGTGGAGGCGTTGTCGGAGATCTGACAGGCTTTGTGGCGGCCACATATTTAAGAGGAATCGATTTCATCCAGATTCCGACTACCTTGTTGGCGCAGGCAGACAGCAGTATCGGCGGAAAGACGGGCGTTGATTTCGATGGCTATAAGAATATGGTAGGAGCTTTTCATATGCCTAGATTGGTGTATATGAACGTTTCCGTTCTCAAAACTCTGGAGGAGAGACAATATTTTTCAGGTTTTGCCGAAATTATGAAGCATGGATTAATTCGCGATCATATTTTTTATGAATGGCTCCTCGAGAATATGTATGAAATATGTGAACGCGAGCCTTCTGTCCTGGAAGAGATGGTTATAAAAAGCAGTTCAATCAAGAAAATGATTGTGGAAAAGGACCCGAAAGAAATGGGGGACCGTGCGTTGCTTAATTTCGGTCATACAATCGGACATGCTATAGAAAAAGCAAAAAACTTTGAACTGTATCATGGAGAATGCGTAGCTTTGGGATGTGTAGCTGCTGCTTTCATTTCGTGGAAGCACGAACTTTTATCCATGGAGGAATATTATGAAATCCGCGATATGTTCGTCCCCTTTCATCTGCCGATTTCCATAGATGACGTTGAACCGGAAGAAATTGCAGCCCTTACAAAATCGGATAAAAAAATGGATGCCGGTAAGATTAAATTCGTATTGCTCAAAAAAGTGGGAAAAGCAATAGTAGACAAGACGGTTACTGATGAGGACATCAAAAATGCCGTAAGGGAAATCTGCTTCAATGAAGAGGATATGTCTGAATAGTAGATGAACGTGAGGACTTTACATGAGTAAGATTAAGAAAAAGTTACTTGTTTTTGATGTATTTCTTATGTGTTTGCTGATTATAACGGATCAGATTACTAAATATTTTGCGGTTTTAAAGCTGAAACATCAACCGGCTTACAGTGTGATTGACGGCATTCTGGAATTCAATTATCTGGAAAACCGAGGCGCGGCTTTTGGGCTTCTGCAAGATCAAAAGGGACTTTTTCTTTTTGTAGGAATCATTTTCTTATGCGCAATCGCTTATGTGCTGTATAAGACACCTGACGGCAAAAAATTTACATTTTTACATATTCTTCTCGTAGCAATTGCGGGAGGCGCTGTAGGGAACATGCTTGACCGTATCCGCTTGGATTATGTGGTCGATTTTATTTATTTTGTATACATTAATTTCCCTATATTCAATGTGGCCGATATGTATGTAACCATAGCATCGGTAATACTTTTTGTATTATTTTTATTTTATTATAAAGAAGAAGACTTGAACTTCCTTAACTTTAAGCAAAATAAATACAGGGAATTAAAATAGATGAATAATAATAACCGGCAATTTCGTTTTCAAATTACAGAAGAAATGGAAGAAGAGCGCATTGATAAGTGTCTCAGCATGCTCATTGATTCTTTGTCGCGCTCTTATATACAGAAGTTACTGAAAGATGGTCAAGTTACGGTAAACGAAGTTGCAGTCAAGGCAAATTATAGGGTAAAGAGTGACGATGAAATATGCTTTGAACTTCCGGCGGCTGAAGAACCGGATATATTACCTGAAGATATTCCACTTAATATCCTTTATGAGGATGAAGATCTTCTTGTTGTAAATAAACCTAAGGGCATGGTTGTTCATCCTGCGGCAGGACATTGCAGCAAGACATTGGTTAACGCCGTGATGTTTCATTGTCACGGAGAACTTTCCGGAATCAATGGTGTAATGCGTCCGGGAATCGTCCATAGAATAGACAGAGATACAACCGGTTCCGTAATTATATGCAAGAATGATTATGCTCATAACCATATAGCCAATCAATTAAAAGAGCATTCTATAGTGAGAAAATATCACGCCCTTTGTTACGGTGTCATTGATGAGGAAGAGGGCACTATAAATGCTCCTATCGGCAGACATCCGACCGACCGCAAGAGAATGGCTGTCAATGACAAAAACGGAAAATATGCCGTTACTCACTATAGAGTATTAAATAGATTTCGTGGATACACATATATCGAATGTATTCTAGAAACAGGAAGAACCCATCAAATTCGCGTTCATATGGCGAGTATCGGGCATCCTCTTCTCGGAGATGAAGTGTATGCGAATAGCAGAAAATCACCGTTTAAACTGGAAGGGCAATGCCTTCATGCAAAAATTCTCGGGTTTATTCATCCGCGCAGCTTAAAATATATTGAAACAGATGCGCCCTTGCCCGACTACTTTCAACATCTTCTTGAAATCTTGTGAACTAATATCAGGATGGTTGACATAAATAATTTATGTCAACTTGTCGTTTATTGGAATATCTAAATATGATAAAAACATATATTTTATTGAATTTTTATACTCAATTATATATAATAAACATATAAATAATTATTATCTTAACTTTTTGATTAACAGACAGAGTTGACCAATCACAATCGATAGGAGGCGTTGGTATATGGATACAATTATTACAATCGCGAGACAATTTGGTTCCGGAGGAAGAGAAATAGGAGAGCAAGTAGCAAAACATTTTAATATTCCATGCTATGACAAAGAACTCCTTACGAGGGCAGCAAAAGAAAGCGGTTTTTGCGAGGAGATGATCCAAACGCACGACGAAAGACCAACGAATTCCTTTCTCTATAATCTGGTTATGGATACATACTCATTTGGGTATAACGCATCCTCATTCGTAGATATGCCTATCAGCCATAAAGTATTTCTTGCTCAGTTTAATACAATCAAAAAAATAGCGGATGAAGGCCCTTGTATTATAGTAGGCCGCTGTGCGGACTATGCGCTCAACGACTATAAGAACTGCGTTCATTTATTTATTTATGGTGACGAAGAAACGAAGATAAAACGTATTATGAATAAATATGATTTGCCTGAAGCAAAAGCAAAAGATATGATGAGTAAAAAGGATAAACAACGCCAAAGCTACTATAATTATTATTCCTCAAAAAGATGGGGACTCGCAGAAAGTTATGATTTATGCATTAACAGCAGTGTCCTCGGAATTGAGGGAACGGCTAACCTGATTATTCAGTTTGTTCATGATTTCGAAAACAGAAACAGATAATTATATAAAGATGATTTTCAAGAGATTAAAACAATCACAACTATTCGCAAAAGACAAGTTTAACGAATAGTTGTGATTGTTTCTATTACTTTTCACGATAATCCTCAGTGCTGTTATATTTAGTGACGTAATTATTGTGCTCCAATATAGTTTTACGGCGTTGCTCTATTGATTGACGATGTTCCGCATAGGTTCTACGTCTGCCATTATAATTGATTTCATCCATTTTCTCCCTGTTTTTTTTCGCTTTCTTGGAATAGACAAGGAAATACATGGCAACAATAAATACTGATACTAATAATATAGTAGTCATTTTAAACCTCCTTTGACGAACAACAAATCTCTTCAGAATCAAGTATTATGGTAAAAGGTCCATCATTAATCAAAGAAACCTTCATATCGGCGCCGAATTCCCCGGCTTGTACACAATCGACTTCTGCTCTGCATTTCTTAATAATATATTCATATAAAGAATTAGCCATCTCAGGCGCACCTGCACTGATAAAAGAAGGTCTGTTGCCTTTTCTGCAATCCGCATATAATGTAAATTGTGAAACAATTAACAAGCTCCCGTTAACTTTTTTTATATCCAAATTGGTTTTTCCTTTCTCATCTTCAAAAATCCTAAGCCCAATCAATTTCTTAACCATTTTATCTGCAATTTCCGCAGTATCCGATTGACTGATACCCACAAAAACAAGAAAGCCGTGCTCTATTTCTCCAATTATCTTTTTTTCAACTTCAACATTGGCATTTTTTACTCTTTGAATTATAAAACGCATAATAAAAACATCCTTTACTTCTGCTCTCTTTTATCATCAGGCTTATCGCCGGGCTCATTTTTCCCTTTCTTATTCCCGCTCTTAGTATTAGCTTTTTCCGGTTCATAGGGAATGAAATTACCGTCCTCTACGGAACCGACATCCATGTAATCATTTGTTTCTACCGGCATCTTCTTCTTAAGAAGCAACTGGTTGATTAACGAACGTATAGCGGCATAAATAACAGCAAAAATAGGAACGCCGGCAATCATACCGAGAATTCCGAAGATCCCCCCAAAAAGAGTGATGGAAAAAATCACCCAAAAGCCAGGCAAACCTGTAGAATCCCCTAGAATCTTTGGCTCCAGTATATTTCCGTCAATCTGCTGCAAGATCAGAATAAATATAATAAAATACAGACACTTCAACGGATCTACCATCAGAATCAAAAGTGCACTGGGAATCGCTCCTAAATAAGGTCCAAAAAACGGAATAATGTTTGTGATTCCGACAATAACGCTGATTAAGACTGCATAAGGGGCTCCGATTAAGGTTGTCCCCGCAAAACAGACAAAGCCTACCATAACAGAATCGATAATCTTGCCGACAATATATCCGCTGAAGGTCCTATGGGTAAAACGTACATCCGCGATCAAAGCATTAGCTGTTTTGGTGTCAAATAACGCATATGATATTTTCTTGGCCTGTCCGGCAAAAAGTTCTTTGCTTCCCAGTATATAAATAGAAATAACAAAACCGATAATTAAGTTCCATAACTGCATTATGAATCCTAGAAAACTTAATGAAAGACTTTTAAGAAGTTCGTTCATCTGAGGTATCAGATTATGGTTTAGGTAATTGTTTATTTCCTCCGAATATTGGTCGAATAAATCCATAACTATTTTTTCAATATCCGGATTATCCGCCAAAAGCTTAGTTATCCAAACGGTAAGGTTGTTGATATAAAATGGAAATTGAAACGTAATGCTTTGAATACTCCTTATTAAGTGAGGTATAACCATCGCAAAAAAACCATATAAAACGGCTATAACAATAATCATTGTAATAAGAATGGAAAATCCTCGGATTCTTTTCGAATTTTTTATATTTATCTTTATTTTACACTTTTTACATAATGGAATGACCCATTTTTTTTCTACCGCATTCAAAACGGGCGTCAATAAATATGCCAAAAGAAAGCCATCCAAAATAGGCATTGTTATCCGGGCAAAATTATGAAAACCACTTGAAATATTTGCTCCATGGAACAGTAAATAATAAAAACAAATGCCGGCAGCAATGACAATAAATGCTGTCGCACCCCAATAAAAATATTTCTTATCAATACGAAATTTCATAAACTATGCCTTTACTCCTTCTCATGCCTTATTTGTATTATTATACCATTAATTTGAGAAGAAGTATCGTCAAATCAAAAAAAATAAGTAAATAGGATGAATTTACTCTAAAAAATGGTATAATATTGGTTGAATGACAGTTCTTTTATATAATAATTTTGTATGAATCCGGGTTCACATAGGAGTATAATTAGAAAAATGAAATTACAGCAAGTATTAAGCCGGGTAAGAAAAGCCGTAGATGATTATGAAATGATTCAGGAGAATGATAAAGTTGCCATTGGAATTTCAGGTGGAAAGGACAGCCTTACATTACTATATGCGCTAAGCAGTCTCAAACGGTTTTACCCAAAGCCTTTTGAGATTCATGCTGTTACAGTGGACTTGGGCTTCAGTAATCTGAATTTGGATGGAATCAAAGCGTTTTGTGAATCTCTCGGCGCGGAATACACGATTGTACATACGGATATTTCTAAGATTATATTTGAAGAACGCAAGGAATCCAATCCTTGCTCTCTGTGTGCTAAGATGAGAAAAGGAGCCCTAAACAACGCTGTTAAACAGGTAGGATGCAATAAAGTTGCTTATGCCCACCATAAAGATGACGTGGTGGAAACCATGTTAATGTCTTTGATTTTCGAAGGACGGTTGCACACCTTCTGCCCTGCCACTCATCTGGATCGCACGGGGCTCACGGTTATAAGACCCCTCATTTATATGAATGAGGCTGATGTTATCGGATTTGTGAATAAACATCAAATTCCCGTCGTTAAGAGTCCATGCCCTGCTGACGGGCATACGAAAAGAGAATATATTAAAGACCTCTTAAAGCAGTTGAATTATGAAAATCCGGGCGTAAAGGAAAAAATGTTTACAGCTATAAAAAATGGAAATATGGAAGGATGGCCGATGCAGTAATATGGAAAGCAAAAAAAATTATCATGATGAGCAGAATAAAATAAATACTACTCGGATGCGTAATGTTCTTTTGGAATTGCCTCCCTTTTGCAAGCAATTTTTCAGAGGAATAGAAAACAATACTTCTTCCAAAACACGACTGGCTTATGCATATGATCTCCGAGTTTTTTTTGAATATATGCATGAACGAAACAGTTATTGCAATAAAATGGAAATTAAGGATTTTCCGCTGTCTATTCTGGATCGGATTACTAGGGAAGATATAGAAGAATATTTAGAATATGTAAGTTTATATCAAAAGGATAATAAGGAAATTACTAATGATGAACGGGGAAAAGCTCGTAAACTGGCTTCTTTGCGCAGTTTTTACAATTATTTTTACCAATCGGAGCTGATACAGAAGAATCCGGCGGTTCTTGTTGCCATGCCCAAACTTCATGAAAAAGAAATTATACGCCTCGATGCAGATGAAGTATCGGTGCTGCTCGATCAGGTAGAGGACGGTACTAAACTTACAAAAGGCCAATTAAAATACCATGAAAAGACAAAGTCGCGGGACACTGCCCTTCTCACTCTTCTGCTGGGAACCGGCATTCGCGTATCTGAGTGCGTAGGCCTTGACCTGGAGGATGTGGACTTTAAGAATAACGGGATTAAGATTCGCCGAAAAGGTGGTTATGAGACGGTTGTTTATTTCGGAGACGAGGTAGAAAAAGCTTTAAGAAATTATTTGGAGCAACGCCATCATACGATTCCGCTCTCCGGCCACGAGAACGCTTTGTTCTTATCCATGCAAAACCGGAGAATCAGCGTACGTGCCGTTGAAAATCTTGTAAAGAAATACGCTTCTACGGTAACCACTCTCAAAAAAATTACGCCTCATAAACTCAGAAGCACCTATGGAACTTCCTTATATCGGGAAACCGGGGATATTTACCTCGTTGCCGACGTTCTCGGACATAAAGACGTCAATACAACGAGAAAACACTATGCTGCACTGGAGGATGAACGAAGACGCAGGGCGGCGAAGACCGTTAAGCTGCGGGAACCGTAAAACGGTAATAAAGTATGAAGCAAAATTTTCTGAATAACTCAAAACGAGCTTTAGGTTCTGCCTATTAGCAGAACCTAAAGCTCGCATATTTTTATAACGATTAAGCTTCTTCCTTGAAACTTTATGGACATTTAAAACTTTACACAAAAAGGCACCATCTAATCCCGAATTTATCAATAAAATCTGCGCATAAGGGGCTGAAATCGCATGGACCCAATGGAAATAAAATTTTGCTGCCTTCTTTAAGTGCTTCATAAGCGTGTTTAACCTTATCTTCATTTCCTTCTCCATAATGAAAACAAAATTGCATTGTATTTCCAGTAATCCGCTCTTCCATGCCATCATTTGCCTCGGATATAGCTAGAATATGTCCGTTAACATCGAGCTCCGAATGGTAAAATGTACCGTCGGGGCTTTTAACGTTATCCCCCAATACAGCATTAAAAGCTTTAACGTACAATTCTACTGCTTTATTACTTCCTTTTACATAGGCTTGCATCATTGATCTTTTCATGATATTCCTCCTTTTTTCCATGCATCCAATATTTATTTATATTATAAATGACTTAAGAAATCTCTTCTTGTAAAAATGCGACATGCTGCAGTGCATGTTTTTTTGCTTCCGGAATTGTCATAGTATGATATTTCTTGAAATCACGCAACAAATGTGCCTGATCTGTATATCCGTACTTAAACGCGGCATCCAACACATTAAAATTGCTATTAGAAATAATGTCATTCCATAGATACTGATAACGGACCAATGATGTCAATTGCTTTGGAGAAATCCCTATATACTCTTTATATAAGCGTTCTAAATGTCTGGTACTGGTATGTACATCCTTCGAAAGATGGAAAATATCAATATTTCCCTTGTGAAAAATCATTTTTGCGATTGATTCCATAACATATTCATTTCTACGTTCCAGATGGATTTGGTCCATCAAGTATTTCTGTACTATTTGTATTCTTTCTTCCACTTTTACGACATCAAACAATAAGGGCTCTATCTTTTTTTTCAATTTAGAAAAATGTTGTTCTACATTAAAGTGCCCATTTTTAACATCACATAGTGAATCTTCTATGAAATAAATAACACTCCATGGATAAAATCTTATGCCAAAAGATGAGACAATCCTATCTTCATCATTTCTATATATAATTTTAAAGCTTCTATCATTTATTCCGCAAAAGCTCCCATTAATTTTGTTAAATGTAAAATCCACATCGAATATAATGTCCATACAAGTATCCGGAATAACAAGCCCCTGCGAAATAATATTTGTTTTTCTCTGATAATGAGGTACTCTGTTTCCCCAAAAGCATCTGATATATGGTTTCAATTGATCACATGGTTCATATTCCGCATACTCATCATTATATTTATAGGGAGTAGCTGTTATTGGGTTGTATTTTTTTATTGATTTCATAATATCTACTCCAATGCATTGAATAATCCATTTATATTTATATAAATTTATATTTATATAAACAATGTGGGAAAGCAATATTCCATTTACCCTCCCACATAATTCTTTGCTCGATATGAATAAACTTCGTATTAAGCCTATTATATCATTTGCAATGATACTAATCTATCAGTTTTTATTAAACAAGGAAAGTCTGTATCTTCCCTCAATTTAATTATATTTTTACAGTGAATGACTAATAAATTCCGAAGAATAATACGGAATGATAAGATAATTCCCGGCAACAATTCTATCGTCACGTAAACCGTTTATTTTTATTAGTTCATTTACATAGGCTTCCAACGATGTATAATTTTCATCTATATTTGCTGAGGCAATGGACATCAACGTATCACCACGCTGTATGATAATGCTCTTATAATATTTGTACTCAATATCATCAGTCTTTGACTTTGCGTTGGATAAGAAAGCATTAACGCCGAATGATAAGGTAATTACAAGAAAAAACGTCATAGTAAACAAAAATAAATGTTTTCTTCTTTCCTTTTTTCTTCTGAGTTTATTTTTTTGAATTCTTCTTTCGCTTTTGCTCATTTCTTCTTCCTCCTGACAGAGACAAAACCATGCCTAGTGGTCTTCTGTTCCGACGGCTCAAAAAAATTACTGTTTTACTAATTATTATTAAATTTAAAGAGTTAATATAAGTATTAAAAGCTCCGGGCAAAAAACTTTTATACCGAACACACTCCGAACAAACGTTGCGAACGCCTGTTCTATATTTGGATTATATCGAACAAATATTCTGGTGTCAAGCATTTTATGGCAAAAAATCGAACAAATTTTTGGAATATATGTTTGCCTTTTTATGCT
Organism: Clostridiales bacterium; assembly: GCA_012520655.1. Taxonomy (GTDB): domain Bacteria; phylum Bacillota; class Clostridia; order Lachnospirales; family Lachnospiraceae; genus Kineothrix. The sequence goes on from JAAYNW010000035.1 coordinate 40,895, forward strand.
TATTATGCTATACTGATTCCAGATTAAATGAATTATATTGATTAACATACTATTCGAAAGAAATGGGAGGCTCAATATGGGGTATGGTAAGATTACAAATAAGCAAAAGGAAATTTTAGAATACATAAAAGACAGTATATTGACGAGAGGTTATCCGCCGGCTGTACGTGAGATTTGCGAAGCGGTAAATTTAAAATCTACTTCATCGGTACATTCGCATTTGGAAACACTGGAGAAAAACGGTTATATCAAAAGGGATCCTACAAAACCGCGTGCAATTGAGATATGTGATGACAGCTTCCAAATGGTTCGGACTGAGATGGTCAGCCTTCCGGTAATAGGTCAAGTTGCGGCAGGACAGCCAATTTTGGCTGAAGAAAATATTGAAAGTTATTTCCCTGTTCCGGCAGAATTTGTTCCTTCAGGAGAATCTTTCGTTTTAAAGGTAAAAGGTGATTCTATGATAAATGCGGGTATATACAGCGGCGATCAGATTTTTGTTAATGCCTGTAATTCTGCCGCCAACGGTGAAATGGTAGTTGCTCTTGTTGATGATTCTGCTACTGTTAAGACTTTTTATAAGGAAAATGGATATATCCGTTTACAACCTGAGAATGATTGTATGGATCCTATTATCGTAGATGATTGTCAGATTTTAGGCAAAGTCTTTGGTGTTTTTCGATTGATGAAATAATCAATAATATAAGGAAATTTGTATTATAATAAAGAATATAATAAATGATGTAATTATAAAACGTTTTGTGAATGGCATAACAACCTTCACAAAACGTTTTTTCATAGGACATGCGCCTCGCTTATTGCTATATAAACTGCTCGGCTTAAGTTTAATTCTTAAATGCTAATTATTAAATCTTACATTGATATAAGATTTAATTTCTTCTTCACAACGTTCAAAACCAAGCTTGGAACTATCCAGACACAAATCATAGTTTCTTGCGTCCGTCCACTCTCGTCCGGTATAGTACTTATAGTATTCCGCTCTTCTTTTATCAACTTTTGCAATGTATTTTTCCAAGTCTCTGGAGGACATACTGAGTTTTTTTGCAGCCTGTTCCATACAGTATTCCTTTGGCGCATGGATAAATACGCTCAAAACATTGTCGTTATCTTTTAATACATAATCGGCACAACGTCCAATGATTACACAGGATTCCTCATCTGCAAGCTGTTTGATAATCTTCGCCTGATAATTAAAGAGATTGTTATCTGACACAAAATTATCGCTTTCCGGAGGAATTAATTGTCCGTTATATACACTTTTCACTATCTTGAACAAGTTTGTCATTTTTACTTTTTCATCGGCATTTACAAAGAGTCTTTCATTAATACCGCTTTCTTCAGAAGCCAATTTTAGCAGCTCCCTGTCATAATAATGGATATTTAAGTCTTGGGACAACATCTCACCTATAGTACGTCCACCACTGCCGTACTGTCTTGCAATTGTTATAACTACTTTCTTATTCATAGAACATATGCCTCCTGATTATGCTTCTCCAAGATAAGCTTTCTTAATGGAATCATCGTTTAATAGGTTCTCTGCTTTACCGCTAAGTACTATATTGCCTGTCTCAAGTACATATGCGCGGTCAGCGATAGAAAGAGCTTTCTTCGCATTCTGCTCAACTAGAAGAACGGTTGTGCCGCCTTCGCTAACCTCCCTGATTATATCGAAGATTTCATTTACAAAAATGGGAGAAAGTCCCATAGATGGTTCATCCATAAGAATAATTTTGGGATGCGACATAAGAGCCCTTCCCATAGCGAGCATCTGCTGCTCTCCTCCGCTCAATGTACCGGATATCTGATTCTGACGTTCTTCCAGACGCGGAAATCTTTTATAAACAGCTTTTAGCGTTTCTTCTATTTCATTCTTATCTTTTCTTGTATAAGCACCCATTTTAAGATTCTGCAGTACCGTAAGCTCCGCAAAAACCCTTCTTCCTTCAGGAACATGTGCCATTCCCATGGAAACAATCTTGTGTCCGGGAACCTTAGTAATATCTTGCCCTTCAAACGTAATGCTTCCTGTCTTTGCGGAAAGGAGCCCCGTTATCGTATGAAGAATAGTCGTCTTGCCGGCACCATTTGCACCTATCAAAGCTATGACTTCACCCTCGTTTACATCGAAGGAAATGCCCTTGATAGCTTGAATTACGCCGTAATATACTTCTAATTCTCTAATTTCAAGCATAGCCATCTTACTGTTTCCTCCTATTCTCCAAGATACGCGGTAATTACCTGCGGATCGTTGAGCACTGTACTCGTTTTCCCTTGCATGAGGACACGCCCGAAATTAAGCACCGTAAGTTCTTCGCAAATGCCCGAAACAAGTTTCATATCGTGTTCTATTAATAAAATGGTCATTTTAAATTCATCGCGGACAAAACGGATAGTATCCATCAACTCACCGGTTTCATTCGGGTTCATTCCGGCCGCCGGTTCATCGAGAAGCAACAGTTTGGGATTTGTCGCCAATGCCCTGGCAATCTCCAATTTACGCTGCTTTCCATAAGGAAGATTCGCGGCCAGATAATCAGCCTCTCCGTCTAAATCAAAAACCTTTAATAAATCCATAGCACGTTCGTTCATTTCCTTTTCCACTTTAAAGTAGGAAGGAAGACGTAAGATACCTTCTATCGTTGAATAATGATAGGTGTTATGAAGTCCTGCCTTTACGTTATCGAGCACCGATAAAGCTTTAAAAAGACGAATATTTTGAAAAGTTCTTGCAATTCCTGCCTTGTTGATATCCATTGTCTTGAGACCCGTTATATCGCGCCCATCCAACCTGATGATTCCTTCATTTGGCTTGTATACACCTGTCAAAAGATTAAATACCGTAGTTTTACCGGCACCGTTAGGTCCGATCAGACCGTAAAGTTGCCCCTCTTTTATTTCAATATTAAAATCATCCACCGCTCTTAGTCCACCAAAAGAAATGGTTAAATTTTTTACTTCAAGTAATGACATAATTATTTAACCCCCTTTCCTTTGGAAACTCTTCTGGAAAAATATTTTTCTTTCACCTGTTCTTTCCATTCATTCGCTTTGGGACTCCAGTTAAACAGCATCATGACAATCAATACAATTGCATATATAAGCATACGATAATCACTTAATCCTCTCAATAATTCGGGAAGTAAAGTAAGCACAATTGCTGAAATAATGGATCCCCTAATATTTCCGATACCTCCGAGAACGACGAATACAAGAATCATAATGGACATATTATAGCCGAAGTTCTTAGGAAGTGCGGTAAGCGTCGACAAATTATGCGCATACAACACTCCGGCTACCCCTGCAATAGCGGCTGATATCGAAAAGGCCATCAATTTATACTTGGTAATATTGATGCCTATAGATTCCGCCGCAATACGATTATCGCGAATGGACATAATCGCACGTCCGGCTCTCGAATGAATCAGATTTAATACAATAACTAAGGAGAGAAAAATTAAAACGACTCCGATAGTAAAGTTCGCATCGTGCGGAGTACCTGTAATACCTTGCGCGCCGTTTACAATAACTTCACCATCCGCTTCCATGTTCAAAGACAGAAAATCCTTCATGGAAAAATGAAAACCGTTGCCGTCTCTTCCAATGTACATAACATTTACAAGGTTCTTAATTATCTCACCGAAAGCTAACGTTACAATTGCCAAATAATCGCCCTTCAATCTAAGTACCGGAATACCGATTAAAATGCCGAATATCCCCGCCATGAGAGCGCCAATCAAAAGCGCGATTATGAATCTTAACGCATCAGGCATAGCACCGTTAATGCATTTTGAGAAAAAGGCTCCGGAAAAAGCTCCTACACACATAAATCCCGCATGACCCAAGCTGAGCTCACCTAAAATACCTACGGTCAAATTGAGAGATACGGCTAACATTACATAGATACAAAGCGGAACCAAAAGTCCTTCCATCAAGCTGGAAACATTGCCGGTAGCCAATAGTACCTGTATCACAATATATAATACCAGCACTAACAAATATGTTATAAAATTATTTTTTGATATTTTGTTCATTTTTCCGGGAAACTTCTTAGACATTTTATTCATAGTAGCACCTTACACTTTCTCCTGTATTTTCTTCCCTAAAATTCCGGTTGGTTTTACGAGAAGGACAATTATTAATACAGCAAAAACAATAGCATCTGCCATTTGAGAGGAAATATAAGCTTTTCCAAAAATCTCAATAATGCCTAATAAAATACCACCGATCATCGCACCTGGAATGGAACCGATTCCTCCGAATACCGCGGCAACAAATGCCTTGATGCCGGGCATCGCTCCGGTATACGGCGTCAATGACGGATATGCAGAACATAACAGCACTCCTGCGACAGCAGCCAATGCAGAACCTATAGCAAAGGTAAGCGCTATCGTCTTGTTCACATTAATTCCCATTAACTGTGCAGCGCCCTTATCTTCCGCTACGGCAAGCATCGCTTGTCCGGCCTTTGCTTTGCTTATAAATAAGGACAATATAATCATAACAGCAATTCCTACAATGATTGTCACAATCGTTTCCCCGGAAATCACCAGATTCCCTTCCGCCAGTTTCAACGGTTTTACAGCAACCACTGACGTAAACGACTTTGTGTTTGCTCCGAAAATAATCAATGCCAGATTCTGAAGCAAGTAACTGACGCCGATAGCCGTAATTAAAACTGCTAAAGGCGAAGCAGCATTACGAAGCGGTTTATAAGCCACGCGTTCAATAGTTATACCGAACACTGTACAAACAATAATCGCAACTAATATGCCTAACGCCGGAGGAAGGCCAAGGGTACTTACTATAGTAAATACGGTAAAAGCTCCCACCATAATTACATCGCCATGAGCAAAATTAAGCATTTTGGCAATACCATAAACCATAGTATAGCCAAGAGCTATAATCGCGTATACGCTGCCAAGGCTGATGCCGTTAATTAAATAAGAAATAAAGCTCATAAGAAACACCTCTTCGTTTTTTTATACACCATGAGATTAAATTATATCATTAATTGCCTTTATACGCAAGAAAATGGGATAAAGAATCTGTATTCCAAATTAAAGAGCAAAACAAAGGGATACAAAACACGGCACGACCATGTTATTAGTATCCCTCGTTGGCTACTTCATTATTAATTATATAATTAATAGATATTACATTGCTATATAAGCGCCATTTTCAATCTTAACAGCCTTAGGCTCTTTGTTCGGTTCACCCGAAGCGTCCCATGTCATACCTACACCAGTAAGACCATCCAAAGTAATCTGAGTCATGGATGACTTCATAGCCTCACATATAGCGGACACATCCATATCTGGAGTAACTCCTGCTTTTTCTGCCGCAGCTTTAATCGCATAGATAGCATCATAAGCATCTGCTGCAAACTGATTAGGTGTATCTCCGAATTTTTCTTTATATGAAGTTACGAATTTCTGTGTTAACTCATCCTGAGCATCCGCCGCAAAAGGGGTAAGAAGCATAACACCTTCAGCTAAAGAAGTATCAAAGTTTTCAACATCCAGAATGCCATCCAAACCATCGCATCCGAAGAAAATAGGTGCATAGTTCATAGTAGCAGCCTGTGAAAGTATTAAAGACGCTTCTGTATAATAAATAGGTAAAAATACGAGATCTGCACCGCTATCCTTTGCTTTCTGAAGCTGTACGGAGAAATCTGTCTTGCTGTCTGCCGTGAAAGCTTCTGCGGAGACGATTTCAAATGGCTGATTAGCAGCTTCTGCCACGAATTTCTGGTAAATTCCTGAAGAATATATATCTGAGCTATCATAAATTACGGCAACTTTTGTTCCAATTCCGTTTTCACCTATATACTTAGCGGAAGCCATACCCTGGTTAGGGTCAGAGAAGCATACACGGAACGCATTATCGTATTGTATAGCTTCAACCGAAGAGCCTGAAGGAGTTAACTGGAACATATTATCAGACGATGTTTTCTCAACAACCGCTACACAGCATCCGCTCGTAACCGTTCCCATAAGCATCTGCATATCCCAGTCTTTCAACGTATTGTATGCATTTACTGATTTTTCCGGATCGTTTTCATCATCTTCAAATTTGAATTCTATCTGATAGCCGTTGATACCGCCGGCAGCATTAATCTCATCCACTGCGAGTTGAGCCGCATTCTGTACAGCCATGCCGTATACTGCTGCACCGCCGGTAGTAGGACCGATGCCTCCAATCTTAAATACGCCGCCGCTGGCCGCTGTCTCTTCTGAAGCATCTGTGCTTTCAGCTGCTGTGTCGGTGCCCGTTGCAGTTTCCGTAGTATCAGCAGTACCGTTTGCTGCTGTATTTCCACAACCTGCAAATAAAGACATAACCATAGCCGAAGTCATTGCAATACTCATAAACTTTTTCATACTTTTTCCTCCTCAATAATAATGGTAGTGTCAAATTTACTACCTATTTTTCTTTCTAAAACCTTTATTTTCGGGAGCTTGCAAATAAAAAGAGCATTGACCTCCCTTTTTTGATATAATGTCCTCGACCAAAATTCCAAAATACCAA